>DASYUH010000062.1 GCA_036001465.1 Candidatus Polarisedimenticolia bacterium | reverse complement strand
GGCGTGCCGGTGCTCGCGGACGAGATCTACTCGCGGATCCTCTACGACGGCACTTTCGTCTCGATCGCGTCGCTGCCCGGGATGGAGCCGCTCGCCATCGTCCTCGACGGCTTCTCGAAGACGTACGCGATGACCGGCTGGCGGCTCGGCTACGGGGTCATGCCGGCGCCGATGGCGCAGGTCGTGGCCAAGCTGCAGGTCAACGCCACCTCCTGCACGGCGACGTTCAGCCAGATGGCCGCGGTGGCCGCGCTCAAGGAGGATCAGTCCTCCGTCGACCGCATGGTCGCGGAGTTTCACCGGCGGCGCGACGCGATCGTCGACGGCCTGCGGGCCATCCCCGGCTTCCAGTGCGCGCGGCCCAAGGGCGCCTTCTACGTGTTCCCCAACATCACCCGCACCGGACACTCGAGCCGGACCCTCGCCGACATGCTGCTCGACGAGGCCGGCGTGGCGTGCCTGGCGGGCACCGCCTTCGGCGAGTTCGGCGAGGGCCACCTGCGCTTCTCCTATGCCAACAGCCTGGACAACATCCAGGAAGCCTTGCGCCGGATCAAGGAGCTGATCGCGCGCTAAGAGCCCGCTCAAAAATTGCCGTGAGCCTCTCCAAAATTCCTTTTGCGACCTCAATAGTTTCGGACCTGGGTTTCTGAGTTGCGGGATCGATTCCCGCTGGCGGCTCGCCCCACGATCACTCTCTGGTCGCCTCCTCGCCTCTCCAAGCCACTTCTGAGCGCAAATGACCGCGCCGCTGAAGGGAGCCGTTGGCGGCGCTCCTGGGACTTTCCAGGGCCCTGCCGGGCGCGCGAAAAACGCCATGCTACAACGCGCATATGAAGATGAACATCCTCGCCATAGCAGACGCACTATCGGATCGGAATCTCCTCGCACGCCTCCCGGTGCTCGCCGGCGGAGAGCGCGAGATGACGGTCGAGCTGGTGGCCCATTTGGCCGCGCTCGATGCCCGCCCCGCCGTCTACGCCGCCGAGGGCTGCGGGTCCTTGTTCACCTACTGCACCCAGGCTCTTCGGCTGTCGGAAGATGCGGCCTGCAACAGAATCGAGGCTGCCCGGGCCTGCCGGCGCTTCCCGATGATCCTCGACCTGCTCGCCTCGGGAGAGATGACCCTCACCTCCGTGCGCCTGTTGAGCCGGCACCTGACGCCGGAGAACCACCAGGCCGTCCTCAAGAGGGCCAGTCGTCGGAGCCGCCGGGAGATCGAAGCCCTGGTGGCCGAACTGGCCCCGCAACCGGACGTTCCCAGCTCCGTGCGCAAGCTCCCCACCTTCCCGGCGATGCCGCCCGCACCCGCCCCGCCGAGGACGGTGTCCTCCGAGCCGGCCCCAACGATGACCCCCTCGCCCGCCGCGCTGCCTCCAACGCCCCGTCCGATCGTCCGCGCCACGGCGCCGGAGCGCTACCGGGTCCAGTTCACGGTCGGCCCGGAGACCCACGAGAGGTTACGGCGCCTTCAAGCCCTTATGCGCCGCGAGATCCCGGATGGCGATCCCGCCGTGATCTTCGACCGGGCCCTCATCCTGCTGCTCGAGAAGGTCGAGAAGACCAAGCTCGGGGCGGCGGGGAGGCCGCGCCGTATCCGTCCCAGGACGGATACGGCGGTCCCCTCACGCAACGTGCCGCGGGCGGTGAAGCGTACGGCATGGCGGCGCGACGCCGGCCAGTGCGCCTTCGTTTCCGCCAATGGACGTAGGTGCATGGAGACGGCGTACCTGGAGTTCCACCACGTTCAGGCATATGCGAAACAGGGGCCGGCCACGGTCGCGAACATCGCCCTTCGCTGTCGGCGCCACAACCAGTACGAGGGCGAATTGGTCTTCGGGCCCCACCGGCCTCGATCATCGGACGGGGCGGTGGCAGGATCGTCCCGCAGCGAGCCGAGCAGGCGAGTGGACGCGAAGCGCGGCGGTGGAGACGGCTGATATATCGTCAGCCGTTCTTCCGCAGTTCGTTGGAGGACCACGCCGGGATGCCGAGCCGCCGAGATGCGGTGCGGACTCCCTCAGCCGCTCAATGGCCTGGGGACCTTCGGGGGCGGGTCGTCGAGGCTTGGTTATACTCTTCGGGAATGACCTACCGCATCTTCGCCACCTGCGACATCGGCCAGGAGGCGCTCGACCGCCTCCGGCAGAAGGGCTGGGAGGTGGAGGTCTACGACCAGATCGAGCCCCCGCCGAAGAGCCTGATCCTCGAGAAGGTGGAGGGCGGCGTCGATGCGCTGATCACGACGCTGCGCGACCCGATCGACGAGGAGGTCTTCGCGGCGGGCAAGGCGGCGAAGCTCAAGGTCGTGGCCCAGGACGCGGTCGGCTTCGACAACATCGACCGCGCCGCCGCCAACAAGCACAAGATCCCCTTCAGCCACACCGCGGACGTCCTCACCGACGCCACCGCCGAGTTTGCGTTCCTGATCATGGGCACCGTCGCCCGGAAGACCTGGCCCAGCGAGCAGATGGTGCGGGAGCAGAACTGGTCCACCTGGCATCCGTACCACCCGTGGCTGGGGGACGAGGTCACCGGCAAGACGGTGGCCGTGATCGGGACCGGCCGCATCGGCAAGAGCTTCATCAAGAAGGCGGTGGGCTTCGACATGGACGTGCTCTGCCACGACCCCGCGTACGAGGACCACAAGTTCGTGGAGTCCGTGCGGCGCGTGCTGGACGTGCGCCACCGCGAGGGTCTCACGCCGCGAAAGCAGACGATCGAATACGTCCCCTTCGAGGAGGCGCTCGGGCGCGCCGACTTCGTCTCGCTGCACGTGGCCCTCACCCGGCCCGGCGAGTCGGA
>DASYUH010000061.1 GCA_036001465.1 Candidatus Polarisedimenticolia bacterium | reverse complement strand
CCGATCCGCCGCGCCCGCGGCTCGGCTTCATCGCCTCGAGCCGGGACGCCGAACGGCAGGCCGAGATCGACATGCTCGCCGCGCCCCGGCCCGATCGCGCGCGCGCCTGGCTGCGCGCGCTCACCGAGGAGCCGCACGTGGCCGGAACGCCGCAGGGGAAGAAGGTCGCCGAGTACGTCCGCGATCGCCTGCTGGAGTTCGGTCTGAAGGCGGAGCTGGTCCCGTACGACATCTGGCTCAACCTGCCGGTCTCGGTCAGCCTGAAGCTGCTCAAGCCGGAGGCGGTCCCCCTGTCGCTGCGTGAGGAAGGTATCTTGAGGGACAAGGACTCCTGGAGCGACGACGCCTTCCCGGGGTTCCATGGTTACGGCGCCTCCGGGAAGGCGGCCGGACAGGTGGTCTACGTCAACTACGGCACGCACGAGGATTTCGAGCGCCTCGAGTCGCTGGGGCTTTCGGTCGAGGGGCGGATCGCCCTGGTCCGCTACGGCAAGGTGTTCCGCGGTCTCAAGGTGAAGGAGGCGCAGCTGCGCGGGGCGAAGGCGGTCATCATCTACAGCGACCCGCAGGACGACGGCTACATGCTGGGAGACATCTATCCGGATGGGCCGATGCGACCGCCGTCCTCCCTGCAGAGGGGATCGGTGCAATTCCTCTCGTCGGGTCCGGGCGACCCGTCGACGCCGGGATACGCCTCGACGAAGGCGGCGAAGCGCGTCCCGCGCGAGCAGATGACCGGGATCCCGAAGATCCCGTCGCTCCCCCTGTCCTACGGCGAGGCCGCAAAGATCCTGAAGGCGCTCGCCGGCGATCGCGTCCCGGACGACTGGCAGGGGGGCCTGCCGTTCGCCTACCACCTCGGCCCCGGGCCGGCCGAGGTCGAGATGGACGTGCAGATGGATTACGCCGTCCGCCCGATCTACAACGTCATCGCCACGATCCCCGGATCGGCGGAGGCGGAGCGCCTGGTGATCCTGGGGAACCACCGGGACGCCTGGACCTACGGCGCGGTCGATCCGAACTCCGGCACCGCCTCGCTCCTGGAGACGGCGCGCGGGCTGGCCGCGGCGCTCGCCTCCGGCTGGAAGCCGCGGCGCACCATTCTGCTGGCCTCCTGGGACGGAGAGGAGTACGGGCTCCTGGGATCGACCGAGTGGGTCGAGGACCGGGTGCCGGCGCTGCAGCAGAACGCCGTCGCCTACGTCAACCTCGACGCGGCGGTCACCGGCGGCGACCTCGAGGTCAGCGGCATTCCCTCGCTGCGCGACCTGATCGTCGAGGCGGCCGGGGACGTCGCCGAGCCGCGCCACGGCGGGAGCGTTCTCGAAGCCTGGCGATCGCGCAAAGAGCGGGAGTGGGCCAGGAGCGAGCCGGCCTTCCCCGGCCAGGAGGCGCGCTTCGAGCTGCACCTCGAGCCCCTGGGATCAGGGTCGGACTACACGGCCTTCACCCACCATGCCGGCATCGCCAGCGTCGACTTCAGCTTCGGGGGGCCCTACGGCGTCTACCATTCCATCTACGACAACCTGTTCTGGATGGAGCATTTCGGCGACCCGGAGTTCCTGTACCACACGGCCGCGGCGCGCCTGTATGGGCTCCTGGCGATGCGTCTGGCGGCGGCCGAGATCGTCCCCCTGCGATACGGCCCTTACGGCCGCGCCCTGGCGCGCGAGCTCGAGCTTCTGCGCCGCGAGGCGGTGCGCGATCGTCGCGTCTGGGCGGCCGCGCACGGCGAGCCGCGCGCCGTCGAGCCGGGGTCGCAGGCGTCGGTCGAAGCGCGCAAGAAGCCGGCCGTCGTCCCCGACCTGACCCCGATCGTCCGGGCGATCGACCGCCTGACCGCGGCTGCCGGCGAGCTCGACGCCGCCCTCGACCGCATTCAGGAAGGCGCGGCGGCCGCCTCCGACGCCGCCGGGTTGGCCCGCCTCAACGACGCTCTGGTGCAGGTCGAGCGGGCCTTCCTCGACCAGAAAGGCCTGCCGGGCCGCTCCTGGTTCCACCACCCGCTCTACGCCCCGGGCCTGACCACCGGCTATGCCTCGTGGCCGTTCCCGGGTGTCGTCCAGGCGCTCAAGGATCGGGACGCCGGCGCCGTCGAGGCCCAGATCCGGAACGTGGCCGAAAGGATCGACGCCGGCACGCAGAAGATCGTTGCGGCGCGCGGAATCGCGGACCAGATCGCGGCCAACAAGGCGACCAGATGACCCAACCGGCGAGCCACCGTACGGACAGCGCCTGAACCTGGCGCCGTCTATGTACTTTCGCCCCGATCCGTTTCATTTATTGGGTTGACTCCCCGCCAGACTGGGGGTACCTTTTTCCGCATCCACTCAGGGGTATCGCCGTGCATTTGTTCCGGCGAACGATGAGCTATGCTCTCCTCGGCATCTTCCTGATGCCGTCGCCACGCATCCTCGATCCCGAGCGGACCCACAGGCGGCACGCCACCTGCGAGCACCACCTCAGGAGCCATCATTCCGATCCGGCCGAGCGGAGGAAGATCCTGCGCCGCGCCGCGCGCCGGCAGCGCCGGGTTGAAAGGGAGCGCGCGGAGCGGGCCCGCCTCGAGCAGTTTCGCGTCGAGCGGGCGCGGGCGCTGGCCGCGGCGCTCGATCGGAAGCAAGCCGACGATGATGCGGCATCGAACGCGGAGCTCCTCGACGAGTCCAATCTGAATACCGTCCAGGCCGCTGCCGATCCACAGGACGACGATTCCCGTATGAAGAAAGGGCGCCGGCGCGGGAAGCTCAAACCCCTGTTCTGGACCTTGCAGGAGCCCCCCAGGATTCGTCTGTCGGGTGATTTTCTGGCGATGCTCCGGCTGTACATCGATCCGGAGGGCGCCCGCATTTCGAACGCGGCCGATGCCCTTCCCCACTTCGGATCCGGCCCCTGCCATTCGTTCCCTCGCCCTCGCGAAGGGACGATCATGGCCCACCTGCCGCTGATGGCCGTCCAGGTCTGACGGCTCCATTCATTCATACGGCCTACTTCATTACGTCCGGCCGGCGCATTCCGCCCGGCCAGCGGGACTCGAGGACACCATGGATTACTTTGGAAACATCAGAATCAAATGGACCTATTCCACGCACCAGGTGGATCGCTCGAAGGTCAAGGGGCTCGTGCCGATGAGCACGGACCCGGATCCGGGGCGCCTGGTCCTGGCGCGCGTGACGATGATCGGCAGACACAAGGAGGTCGAGGGGACGGACGGTCGCAAACAGACGCTCTTCCCGCACGACGTCATTTGCGGGGTCCTGGCTTACCGTTACGCCACCGACCAGTTCGAAGGCCAACCGATCGCCTCCGGGGCGACCGGACACCTGCTGGCCATCGGCGGCGCGTGTGGGCTCGTCGTGAGCAAGAACGAGAAGATGATCGAGCCGACCTGCCTCGAGTGGATCGGCACTCTCGCCGACGGCGAGGGCAAGGCGTTGAATCTGAGGCGCTTCGCCCTCAGACCCCGCCCCACGGCTGGCGCTCCGAGGCCGCGGACGGTCCTGGTGGTCGGTGCCTCCATGAACGCCGGGAAGACCACGACCGCCGCCCAGGTCATCCGCAGCCTGAGCGGCCAGGGGCTTCGGGTGGCGGCCGCCAAGATCACGGGGACCGCCTGCCGAAAGGACGTCGGCATCATGGAAGACGCCGGGGCAGTGCGGGTCCTCGATTTCACCCATGGCGGTCACCCCTCCACCGCGCAGCTGCCGGCAGCCGACCTTCTGTTGCTTGCCTCGGACCTGCGCGAGGCCCTGCTTGAGGAGCGGCCGGATTTCATCGTCTACGAGATCGCCGACGGGATCTTCCAGCGCGAGACGCGGTTTCTTCTCGAGCACAAGGCATTCCGGGGGACGGTTGATGTCGTCCTCTACGCCGCCCCCGAGAGCCCTTCCTGCGAGAGCGGGGTGCGCTCGCTGCGTCGATGGGGATACACCGTCGGCGCTGTGACCGGTCCTGTGGCGAACAGCCGCCTGGGGATGGAGGAGGCCCGCGAAGCCTCCGGAGTTCCGTGCCTCAGCGGCGAGATGATCCTCGGCGGCGCACTGAACGGCGCCCTTCTGCCCACGCCCGTGGTCTCATCGCCCGGCACCGCCCGGACGGCCTGAGGTGGACGAGCCATGATCGACGCCGCCGGCGGCACGTCCCCGCAGGAGAAGGATTGGGGCGCCTGGGCCGAGATCCGGCGCCTCCTGCCCTACGCCCGGCCCCACCGCGTCCTGTTCGGCGCGACGCTCCTGGTCTGCGTGAGCCTGTCGGTCATCGACGTCCCAATTCCCTTCTTCCTGAAGAAGGTGATCGATGCCGTCCTGCGGCACCACGAGTCCTTGCGTATCTTCGGGCTCGACCTTCCGCCGCGCCGGTTCCTTCTGGTGATCTTCTTGAGCCTGGCCACGCTCGCGGCCATCAAGGGCCTCCTGACCTACCTGCAGCGCACGGCGAGCGAGAAGATGGGCCAGAGGATGATCTACGATCTCCGGCTCGACCTTTACCGCCACCTCCAGTCGCTCTCCATGCCGTTCTTCCGGAACGCCTCGACCGGCCGGATCATGCTGCGCTTCATGGGAGACATCAACGCCGTCCTCGACATGATCACCGACGGGTTCCTGCGCGCCCTGATGGACACGATCACCATCCTCGTGGTGGCCGGCGTCATCCTGGAGCTGAACTGGAAGCTGGCTCTCGTGGTGATGTCGGTCCTGCCGTTTTACGCCTTCACGTTCCTGAAGCTCAGCCCGGCCCTGCGACGCACCGGCCGGAAGGCGCGCCACGAGCGGTCGGCCCTCAGCGGCACGCTGCAGGAGAAGATCGCCGGCCGCCTCGTCGTCAAGGCGTACCATCAGGAGGCGGCCGAGGAGGCGCTGGTCGAGTCGCAGACGGCGAGCCTGCGCGACTGGCTCATCGAAAAAGCGCGCGTCGGCGGCAAGCTGACCGCCCTCGCCAACGTCGCCATAGCTCTGGGCGGCGCCCTGGTCCTGTGGATCGGCGGCAACCACGTCCTGAAGGGCGAGATGACCAAGGGCGGTCTGATGGCGTTCTACGCCCTCGCCGCCATGCTGTTCCCGCCGCTGCGTCGGCTGGCGCGCACCAACGAGACCTACCAGGCGGCCCGCGTGTCGCTCGATCGCATCCTCGACTTCCTGGACCAGACGACGCCGCTCCAGGAAAAGGACGGCACCCTGGAGCTCAAGGTGACACGCGGCGACGTCGTCTTCGAAGACGTGCGCTTTTCCTACGTCCCGGGTGTGCCGGTCCTGCGCGGCATCAGCGTCGAGATCCCAGGCGGGCAGGTGGTGGCGGTCGTCGGGCCGAACGGCGCCGGCAAGACGACGCTTCTGAGTCTCCTGCCGCGGTTCATCGACCCGGACGGTGGGCGGGTGCTCATCGACGGCCGAAGCCTGCGTGACGTCACCCTCCTGTCGCTGCGACGGCAGATTGGCATCGTCACGCAGGAGCCGTTCCTGTTCTCGGGGACGGTCGAAGACAACATCCGCTACGGCCGGCCCGGTGCAACCGAGGAGGAGGTGTGGCAGGCGGCGAGGGTGGCGAACGCCTTCGACTTCATCTCCTCGCTTCCGGAAGGGTTCCGCACCGAGGTCGGCGAGCGCGGCCAGCGCCTGAGCGGCGGCCAGATCCAGCGCATCGCCCTGGCCCGCGCCGTGATCAACAACCCGCCGATTCTCATCCTGGACGAGGCAACCTCGGCCGTGGACGCCGAGTCCGAGCGGCTGATCCGCGAGGCGCTCTTGCGTCTGATGCAGGGGCGCACGGTCCTGGTCATCGCGCACCGCATCTCCACGGTGCAGCGCGCCGACCGGATTCTGGTCATGGACGGAGGCCTCCTCGTCGAGGAGGGGCGGCACGACTCGCTGTACCTCAAGAACGGGCCGTACACGCGAATCTGCAGGGAGCAGTTGCTGATGGAAAGGACGACGTCATGACCGCTGCCCTCCTGCGTCGGCGCATCCACCTCCTGGCCGTATCCTCCGGCCTCTGGCTGGCCCTGTCGTCTTCAGTCTCGGCAGCCCTGACGACCCTGACCGGCAAGGTCACGGACCTGGGCGGCGCCGGGATCTTCAACGTGACGATCAACTTCGTGGACGCGTGCACCGGTGCGATCGCCCCGGCCACCGGGAACGTGACCTCCTCGACGGGCGATTTCCGGGCGACGGTGAACGCCGGCGTGTACGACCTCGAGTTCAGCCCGCCCGCCGGCAGCCTGTACCAGGCGTGGCGCATCCGCAATTTCGACCTGACGGTCGGGAGGACGCTGGCGCCGGTGAGTCTCGGGTTTGGAGTCATCGTATCGGGGCGCGTCAACGACTCCGCCGGCGCCGGCATCCCGAACGTCTTCGTGCGCTTCTTCCCCCCCGGGTCGAGCGACCGGACTTTCGCGGTTCGCGACCGGACCGACCTGTCCGGGAACTTCAGCATCGTCGTGCCCGCAGGGACGTACGACATCAAGTACGGCCCGCCGCCCGGCACGCGCTATCTCGGCCTGGTGCGCCCCTCCCTGCCGATCCCGGGTAACGCCACGCTGGCTACGGTCGTTCTCGCCACCGGCCTGCTCCTGAGCGGGCTACTGACTGATTCCGCCCCCCAGCCCCATCCGGTCGTCAATGCAAACGTCGACGCCACCAATACGGCGACGGGAGAAAAACTCTTCCTGTCGCACGACCGCACCGACGCCACCGGAGCGTTCACACTGGCGATCCCGCCGGGGGCTTATGTGTTCGGGTTCAAGCCGGAGAAGTGCAATCTGCTGGTGGGCCGTGAATCGGCCGCGACGACGATCTCCGCCGACACCACTCTGCCGGCCGTCGCGCTTCTGCCGGGGGTCCTGGTCAAGGGGACCGTGACGGACACACGTGCCGTCCCGCTCTTCGACGTCAACACGAATTTCATCGTCGCGAGCACCGGACTTCCGGTGTTCACGTTCGACGACCACACCGACGCCAGTGGCAACTACAGCGCGGTCATCCCGGGCCAAGGCACCTACAACATCGACTACGCCCCGAACCGAGGCGTCCGGCTCGCCGGATTCAAAATGACGGGCGTGTCGGTCAACAACAACAGCGCGCAGGTCCTGCCCACCGTGCAGCTCCAGGACGCCGTGCTGGTGACCGGCCGCACCGTCACCTACACCAACACTCCGCTGGCGGACATCGACCTCGATTTTTTCAGCCACGGTACCACGACGAAGCTTTACACCCCCAACGACCACACCGACACAGCCGGCACGTTCGTCGTCGCCGTCCCGCCCGGAACGTACGATATCCGGTTGGAGCCTCCCTCGACCACGTCGTTCGCCGCGAAGCGGCTGCGGAGCGTGACTGTACCCGCGGACGTGGGCCTCGGCGACGTCACCATCGTCCAGGGAGTTGCGGTGACCGGAAACGCCACCTACATCGATCCGGGGTTCGGGACTCCTCCGGTAGACAACCTCGACATGGACTTCTTCAACGCCTATACGGGGGAGAAGGCGGAGACGCTGCACGACAACACGGACTGCGCCGGGAACTACAGTGTGCTCGTCCCGCCGGGGATTTACAACGTCGTTTTCGTGCCGCCCTCGTGCAACTCCGGATCGTCCTGTGCCCTGCCCGCGCCGTGCAGCCTGGAGACGACGAGGATTCCGAGCGTCGTGATCACCTCCGCCCGCAGCGGCTTGAGTGCCGTCCTTGGCAGCGCCAGCTTGGTCTCCGGGAGCGTGCAGAGCTCCCTCGGTCAGCCGGTCGCTGGCGTCGACGTTGATGTCTACGTTTCCGGGACCAACGTGCAGCAGATCGTGTCAAGAGACAACACCGATTCCCAGGGCCTCTTCGGCGTGTTCGTGCCGCCGGGAACCTACGACATCGACTTCAGGCCGCCCGCGACGGCCGGGCTCGCGCCACTGCTCCTCAACAGAGTCGACGCCAGGACCGATATCGATCTCGGCACGCTGAACCTCGGCCTGGCGCTCACGCCCTCGGTGACTTCGATCCAACCCTCGACCGGGCCCGGCTCCGGAGGAACGGCCGTCACGGTATCGGGCGCGAACTTCCAGTACGGGCTGTCCGTCACGCTCGGTGGCTTCGAGCTTCCTGGCGTCCAGATCCTGGGCCCCGCCGAGTTCACCGCCACGACGCCGGCCTTTCCCCTCGGTCCCCAGAGCGCCGCCGTCGATCTGGCCGTCACGAACTTGGGGGCTCCGACGGCATCGCTTCCAGGGGCCTTCACCTTCACTCCTCCGATCGCCTCCGGCATCACCCTGATGCTGACACAGAGTTCCCCGAACATCACCCTGACCTGGCCGGCGAGCGGTCAGGCGTTCTACACGATCTTCAGAAGCACATCCCCCAGGCTGTTCGGGCAGGCGCAGGTCCTGACGGTCGTCCCGGCCACAGGCGCCGCGTCCGAAACCCTGACCGACTATGGGGCGGACGTCGACGGCGCCGTCTACTTCTACCGTGTGGAGTGAGGATGCCTTGCCGGAAGGACTTCGGCCCCAGCCAGAAGATTCTCGTGCTCGTCCTCCTGGCCGCCGTCGCGCCCGTGAGCGTGCCATCCACCGCGGAGCCGAGGCCGGAGGCGCCAGCACCGCATGCGCCCGGGACAGTCACCGCCCCGGCTGAGCCGAAGCCACCCGCTCGCAGGGAATGGCGCCTGCGCCTGGGGCTCGACCAGCGCTACGACGACAACATCCTCCAGCTATCGGATCGCGATCTGGACCGCCTCGACAGCCCCTCCGCGAACGACGTCGCCGCGAACCGCTTCTCCATCGAGTCGGCGGACGACTTCATCACGGTGCCCCGCGTGTCCCCGGGCTTCAAGGCCGACTGGTGGCACGGGCGGCCGACGTCGTTCGACCTGGACGTCTGGTCCTACACGTACCTAGACGCCTCGATCAAGGACTACCGGTCCTACCGCTTCTCGGCAGCTCAAACCCTGCGCGGCGGCAAGGCGCTCGCGACGCGCGCTGGCCTGACTTACGGCCTGCTGCCCCGTTACTACCTGCGCAACCTGATCAGCGACCGGTACCTGGAGGAGCTGGGGTTTCTTCCTTCGCCCCTGCCGCGGCGGGAGGTCACCTTCCGCAAGAGCTACGCGCAGATCGACATGGAGCAGGACCTCGTACGGGACCTCCTGACGCTTCGCGGGTCATGGGGAAGCGAGCGGCGCGACTACAACCGTTGGTTCGACGAGCGTGACAGCCGGATGCCCTACTTCGAAGCGGGTCTCGCCCTGACGCCGCGACGCGACGGGCGTCTGCGATTCAGGGCCTCATATCGACGGGAGGACCTGCACGCCGAGGGCGACCTCTCGGACACGCCATCGTTCATCGAGAGCGACATCTCCAGCCGGCGCCACATCGTCGAAGCCGACCTGCGCCTGCGCTGGGGGGTGAAGGGAAGAAGGCAATCCCTTGCGATCGACCATGAGTACGAGCGGCGCGACTACAGCACGACCAACTCCTTCGACGCCTTTCATTTCGGCCGCGAGGACACGCGGCACTATACGACACTGTCGTTTCGCGCCGATCTGAAGAAGAGGTGGTTTCTCGCCGCTCAGGCGGAGCACGACACCAACCGCTCGCGCTTCCCCGCCGCCACGGGAGGGACCTCGGACCCGAACGACGTCACCGACTACACCGAGAACCTCGCACAGTTCGGCTTCGGTTATGAGTTCGGCGCCGCCCCGACCCGCGCCGGCCGGGCGGGGGCGCCCACCGACTGAAGCGGCATGCGCACTCAGGCCCGGCGGAGCTGGCGGGCGATCTCGGACAGGGTCGGGCGCTTCCCGTACATGAGCAGCCCCAGGCGGAAGAGGGCGGCCGCGGCGCGGATCGCCAGGTAGACGCCGGCCGCGAGGCAGCCGAGAGCGACGAGGGCGTCCCAGGCGCGGACCTTGCCGGTGCCGAGCCGGATCATCATGGTGATCGGCCCGGTGAGCGGGAACCAGGAGAGGGCGCGGGCCAGCCAGGTGTTCGGCTCGTCCAGGATCAGCATCCAGGTCATGGCGGGCGGCAGCACCAGGCACAGCGTCCAGATGGCCGAGTACTGCTGGGTCTCGCGCGCGTTCGTTCCCAGGGCGCCGGTCCCCGTCATGAGGCTTCCCATCATCAGAAATCCGCCGACGAAGAACAGGAAGCAGAACAGGAACAGCTTCCAGTCCAGGATCGCCATGGCGGCCGCCGCCAGCAGGCTCGTGGCGAAGCTGGCGACCGAAACCCAGACGAAGAGCTGCAGGAGCCCGGCGGCGCCCAGGCCCAGGAGCTTGCCGAACAGGAGCTCCCGGGGCGGGACCGACGACAGGATGATCTCGATGACGCGGTTCTCCTTCTCCTCCACGACCCCCTGCAGCAGGTAGCTGGCGCTGGTCATGAGCGACATGACCAGGAGGAGGGCGAACACCCCGGGGACCGCCATGCGCGCCACGCGCGCCTCGTCCTGCAGCGGCTCGACGCCGCCGTCCGGCTTCACGAGGAACGAGGTGGACGCGTCGTCGTCGATCGGCCGGTCGAGCCGGGCGCGGAACGCGTCGGGAAGCCGGCCGGCCGACAGCGATCGCCTGAGGACGCGCGCGAACACGCGCTCGATCTTCGCCTTCCCCAGACCGAAGATCTGGGCGTCCGCCTGGTAGGTCTCGATCGCCCCGGTCCCCAGATAGTCCGCCGGCAGCAGGTAGACGCGCTGGAGGGTTCCGTCCTGCAGGCGGCGGAGCGCCTCCTCCTTCGTCGCGACGGGCTGGAAATCGACCGGCGAGTCGAGCTCCTCCAGGAGGGCGGCGACGCCGCGCCCCTGGGCGCTCGCCGGGCCGAGGCGATCGGCGATGACCCGGGCCGCCTTGTCGGCGCCGGACTCCTCCGTGCCGACAGCCCGCGCCTCGTCGAGGCGGAGCAGTCCCGCGAGATCGACCACGCCGACCGGTTTCTGCGCGTGGCCGGACTGGCTCATGAAGTAGGTCGGCAGGAAACCGACCAGCGCCACGTAGGAGCCGAGGAAGAACGGCATCCCCAGGGTGACGATGAGATACGAGCGGCGCCTGACGGTCGACAGGAACTCGCGGGCGATGACGACCCGGACCTTGCTCACGCTCCCCCTCCGGCCGCGGCCGGCACGACGACCGGCGGCGGAGCGGGATCCGCGGCGCGGGCCCTGACCGTGCTCACGAAGATCTCCTCGACCGACATGCGGGCCACCTCGAAGTGATCGATCGGGATCCGCCTCTCCTCGATGATCGCCATCAGGTCGCGCGGCCGGGCCCCGGCCCGAAGCCGGACCTTGCGCAGCCCTCCCTGCCGCTCGACCCCCGCCACCGGCGGCAGGCCGCTGAGGTCGGCGTCCGTCCCGACCAGGACCGCGGAGCCGCCGTGGCTCCGCCGGATCTCCTCCAGGTCGCCGTACAGCACGAGGCGGCCGCGGTCGATCATCGCCACGCGATCGCACAGCTCTTCGACCATCGGCATCTGGTGGGTGGACAGGATCACCAGGGCGCCGGCGTCCCGGCGCTCGCGCAGGATGTCCTTCACCAGCACGGTGTTCAGGGGATCGAGCCCGGAGAACGGCTCGTCCATCACCAGGATCTGCGGCTCGTGCAGGAGCGTTCCCGTGATCTGCACCTTCTGCTGCATCCCCTTCGACAGGGTGTCGGCGCGCCGCCCGGCCGCGTCTTGAAGGCCGACGCGATCGAGCCACCGCATCGCCCGCTCGCGCGCCACGCGTCGGGCGAGCCCCTTCAGCATCCCGAAGTAGATCAGGATGTCGACCACCCTCTCCTTGCGGTACAGGCCGCGCTCCTCCGGGAGGTAGCCGATGCGCTCGCGCTCCTGAGGCCCGAGAGGCCGGCCCTCGAACAGGATCTCCCCGGAATCGGGGGCCATGATGTCGATGAGCATGCGGAGCAGGGTCGTCTTGCCGGCCCCGTTGGGCCCGAGCAGGCCGAAGACCTCGCCCGGGCGCACCTCGAACGTGACGTCGTCGACCGCGACCGTCGTGGCGTAGGCCTTGCGCAGGCGGGAGAATTGCAGCAGGGGAACCGGAAGGCCCTCCAGGGGACACGTCGAGTGCCGCCGGCGTCCGGCAGGCGGGTCATTATACAGGCGATGAATTGAATCACTCGTCGACGTCCCGGCCCGCACTTCCGCCTTGCGCGCCCCCCCGGTTCCTGCGACAATAGACGGGCCCAGGGAAACGGCGTTGCACTATTCGGAACGGCAGGATCGCGCCCATGACTGACTCCAGAACGCAGGCGACCCCGACGGCGAGGCACGTTCTCGCCACCGATCAACCGTTCCCCTACCCTCTCAAGCGCGAGTTCGTCGAGCCCGACTGGCGGCGGATACCGGGGTTCAAGGACGCCACGCGGGCGGACTGGGAGAGCGCCCTCTGGCAGCGCAAAAGGACCATCAAGAATCTCAAAGAGTTGAAGGAGGCCCTGGGCCACTGGCTTCCGGATTCGCTGGCGGCGGGCATCGAGCGCGACCAGAGGGACCGCGCCACCATGTCGCTCCTTCTTCCGCCGCAGATGATCAATACCATGGGCCTGGACGACCTGTGGAACGATCCGATCCGGCGCTACATGCTGCCGGCCTTCGACGACCGCGACACCGAGTGGCCCAGCCATCCGAAGGCGCAGCGCGACAGCCTGCACGAGGCCGACATGTGGGCGGTGGAAGGCCTGACGCACCGCTACCCCACCAAGGTCCTGGCGGAGCTCCTGTCCACCTGCCCGCAGTACTGCGGCCACTGCACGCGCATGGACCTGGTGGGCAACGACGTTCCTCAAGTCGAGAAGCACCGGTTCGAGATCCCGCAGAAATCGCGCTACGAGCAGATCCTGGGCTACCTCCGCAGGACACCGCAGGTGCGCGACGTGGTGGTCTCGGGGGGGGACGTAGCGAACCTGCCGATCGGGGCCCTGGAGCAGTTCGTGTCACAGCTCATGGACATCCCGAACATCCGTGACATCCGCCTGGCGACCAAGGGACTGATGGGACTGCCGCAACACTTCCTGCAGGACGACGTCCTGAAGGGCCTCGAGAGGCTGGCGAAGAAGGCCCGCGAGCGCGACGTCGACATCGCCGTGCACACGCACGTGAACCACGCGCAGTCGCTCACTCCCCTGGTCGCGAAGGCGGTGCGCCTCATCCTGGACATGGGCTTCCGCGACGTGCGCAACCAGGGGGTGCTGCTGCGTGGCGTGAACAACAGCACCGAGGCGCTCCTGGAGCTGTGCTTCACCCTCCTCGATCACGCCCGCATCATGCCGTACTACTTCTACATGTGCGACATGATCCCGAACGCCGAGCACTGGCGCCTCGCGGTGCACGAGGCCCAGAACCTGCAGCACGACCTCATGGGCTACCTCCCCGGCTTCGCCACCCCGCGCGTGGTCTGCGACGTGCCGTTCGTCGGCAAGCGCTGGATCAACCAGGTCAAGGAGTACGACCGCGACAAGGGGATCTCCTACTGGACCAAGAACTACCGCACCGGCATCGAGCACGACGACCCCGAGGCGCTCACCAGGCGCTACGAGTACTACGACCCCATCTACACCCTGCCGGAGTCCGGCCAGGCCCACTGGCGGGCCTGGCGCGCCCGCGCCTGAGCGTGTGGTAGACTTCCGCCCCTGCACGCGCCGTGTGTCGGGGATGTGCGCCCATAGCTCAGCTGGATAGAGCGTCGGACTACGAATCCGAAGGTCGCAA
>DASYUH010000060.1 GCA_036001465.1 Candidatus Polarisedimenticolia bacterium | reverse complement strand
CGCTCGCCTTGTGCGCCATGCCGGGGCCGGCGCGCGCCGCGACTTCGTTCGATTTCCTGTTCAGCATGGACCGCGTGAGCAATGACAACCAGTTCTTCCTGAACGTCGCGGTCGACAACTACGGCTACAGCCGGCGCGATCTCGAGCCGGTCCTGCCGCGCCTGCGGTATGTCGAGGCGGACCTTCCCGTCGTCCTGTTCCTGGCCCACGAATGCGGCCGGCCGCCACGCTACATCGTGGATCTGCGGTCCAGGGGCCTGTCGTGGTCGGTGATCTTCAACCGGGTCGGCGTGTCGTATGACGTCCTTTTCGCCGGGATCGATCGCGATCCCGGACCGCCCTACGGGAACGCGTGGGGCCACTGGAAGAGGCACCGCGGGGGCTACAGGCTGAGCGACAGGGACATCGCCGGGCTGGTGCAGGTGCAGGTCGGCGCGCGGTCCTGCCGCATGAGGCCCTACGAGATGGCGCGGTACCGTGGCCAGGGAAGGTCGATCGCGTACGTCGTCGCCGACAAGCACGGTCGTCCATACCGCGGCGGCAGGCATGACCGGCATCACAGAGACCGAGACTGGGACGATGACAGGGACCGGGACAGGGACAGGCCGAGACATCACCGGCCGGACGAGCACGACTGAGAGGGGACCGGCCCAGCGGGCAGGCATGGCATCCTATCGAAGGCATGGCATGCCATGAAGGGCATGAAGGGAAGGAGGAGGTCATGATGCGAGGACGTGCGAGCACCTTCGTTGGAATGGTCCTGGCGGTCGTGCTGTGCGCCGCGCCGGGTACGGCCCGCGCCCGGACCTCCTTCGATTTCCTGTTCAGCATGGACCGGGTGAACGACGACAACGAGTTCTTCCTGAACGTCGCGGTCAGCGATTACGGCTACAGCCAGCGCGACCTCGAGCCGGTCCTGCCGCGCCTGCGGTACGTCGAGGTCGATCTGCCGGTGGTCCTCTTCCTGGCCCACGAATGCGGCCGGCCGCCCGCCTTCATCGTCGATCTGCGGGCGCAGGGGCTGTCGTGGTCGGCGATCTTCGGCCAGGTGGGCGTGTCGTATGACGTCCTGTTCGCGGGCATCGATCGCGATCCCGGCCCCCCCTACGGCAACGCGTGGGGCCACTGGCGGAACAACCGCCGGGGTGAAGGGCTGAGCGACAACGACATCGCCGGGCTGGTGCAGGTGCAGATCGGCGCGCGGTCGGCCCACATGGCCCCCTACGAGCTGGCCAGGGCCCGCGGCCAGGGGAGGTCGATCGCGGTCGTCGTGGCCGACAAGCACGGTCGTCCCTACGATAAGGTCAAGAAGGGGAAGGGGCCGCACGAAGACAAGGGGAAGCCGAGACATCACGGGCCGCCCGACCACCACTGAACACGACTTGCCGCGGCGGCTCCAGCGCGGCCAGGTCCCTCCGCCGACCGAGCGGCTCCGCGGGTGGTCGACCGGGCCGGGTGAGCCCTGGGCTAGCTAGGTCCGCCTTCGGGAGCGCGCCAGCCGCTCCTGCGCCTGGTATTGGAGATACTTGCGGGCCGAGCTGCGGGATGACCGGTCGCTGTCGGCGAACTCCACAGCCATGACCAGCTGGTCGATCTCCTGCGCCTCCAGGAGCGCATCCGCGCCGCCGGTGCGCGCGGACATCTCCTGCCACAGGGCCCGCTGCTCGCGGAGGAGGGTGCGCACGGCCGCGAACTGGCCGGCGTCCATCAGCTCGACGGCGCGGCGGCGCAGCCGGGCCGACTTCAGAAGCTCGACCACGCGGCTGACTTCGGCGCTCGCCGGCAGCCCCGCAACCTTCGCGGGATCGTCGCACTCCATCCGGAAGAGCTGCTGCATCTCCGCCCGCCCCTCTCCCGGGGCCTCCCACGACAGCCGGACATCGAGCACGTCGACGGGCTGGCCCATCTCGCCACCCCGCACCTTGATGTGGGCGACGATCTCCAGCGGCGAGCCCGAGAACAACGTGCCGAGCAGGTAGCCGTCGCCGTCGCTCTGGAGATCGTTCCGCACCTCGACGACCTCGGCACGCCGGCCGCGCGGCTCGAGGCGCAGGCGCACCTTCTCACCGAACACCGTGGCGAGGTCCTGCAGCTCGGCCTGGAAGATGCGGGTGAAATCGGCTGGCGACTCGATGAACCAGCCGCTGCCCCCTCCGTCGCGCGCCATCGGGATCATCAGATCCTCGTTGAAGTCCGTGCCGACACCGATCGTCGAGGTGCTGACCCCCTTGTCGAACAGCTCGCGGGCGCGCGTGACCAGCACCTCGGTGCGCGTCTCGCCTTCGTTGGCGAGGCCGTCGCTGATCAGAAGCACCCGGCTCAAACGACCGGGCTCGAGATGCTCGCTCACCTGCAGCCCGCCCTGCACCCAGCCGTCGTGCAACGCCGTCGCGTGGCCGGCTCGGATGCGCGGCAGGAGCTCCAGGAGGGTCGCGCCCGCTTTCGCCACCGGCGCCGACGGCACGAGCGTCTGGACCTCATCGTCGTAAACCGTCAGGCTGACCCGGTCGTCGCCGTGCATGTTGCGCACCGCGAAGGCGACCGCCGTGGCGGCGTGGCGGAGCTTTTCCCCCTGCATGCTGCCGCTGCGATCGAGGACGATTCCCAGGTTCAGGGGCCGGCGCTCACAGCGCGGCTCTTGCTGGGGAGCCGCGATGCGGATCAGGACGTCGAGGAGGTTCTCCTGACCGGCGGCCAGGAGCGAACGGGATGGGAGGATGGTGATGGTTGGCTGGCTGGCGTTCATGGTGCCGCTCCCTTACCTGGAAATCGTCTGCCTGAGGTGCTCCAGGATCACCCTCAGGCGGGAGGCGAGTACGGAGAAGAACGACGGGCTGTCGGGCACTCCCGTGCCCTCCTTGACGTGCAGCTCGATGCCCGGATAGAGCTCGAAGCGGCGCCACCCCGTGGGGGCCATCTCCATCGGCCCCGGCTCGATCGGGCGCGCCCCGGTCGCCGACGCGTCCACCGATGTGACCGCCGACGCGACCTCGGGGCGGGATGAGCGCGAGGGGCTCGGGGAGCGCGAGGTCCGGGGAAGAGACTGGTGGCTGGCCTCCTCCGCCCGCCGGTTGCGCAGCCCGAGGAGGTATTGACGGGCGGCCGCCCGCTGACCCGTTGGGGAACCGTCCGGGGGATTCTGCGCCTCACGGGCCATCGCGGGCCACGCCGGGGACCACACCTGCTGCTGCAGCGCGTCCAACGGCGACGCCTCCCGCGGGCGGCGCGCGGCCCATTCCTCCAGGCGGGCCTCGAGGTTCTCCGGGGACAACGAGCCGATCGACCGCTTGATCTCCCGGATCGGAACGAACTCGCTTTGCAGCGCCTTGATGGCGACGATCTGCAGGAGGTGCCGGTAGCCGTAGACCGCCGCCGGCCCCGCCGAGCCGCCGGGACGGTCGACGAGCCCCTCCTGGATGTAATAGCGAATCGTCCGCGCGTCCGGCACTTCGGTCACCTTGTGCTTCGACTGCCCGGAGACGACTTGCGGCACCACCTCGGCGGCCAGGTGGACCAGGTCGTCGATACTCAGGTCTTCACGCTCCCTGTAAGGCTTCAGCAGCTTGGCGATCACGCGCCAATTATACTGTCAACAGTAACAGTGTCAAGTAGAAACTTAGGGAGTGTATGGTCCCGAGCAAGACGGACGCAGGGGCGTCACCGGAAATGCCCCCACCAGGTGCCCCACAGACCCGTGAAATCGGTTGGACAGTCGGGCGAGAGCTGCGGCTCGGCGTATTCCTGCACGGTCCAGAAAGTCAGGTCGTCCGCCGGGTCGACCGAGGTCTCGCTGAAATCCCCCCAGCGATTGATGTGGGCGGCTCCTGCGGCGCCCCCTTGATCGGATCGAATCCGTAGTGCCACATCCGCACGTAGCCCCGATCGGCCACGACCGGGGAACCGGCCGTCCCGCGGTGTGCCGGAATCTCGCTGCGCCGCGCGCCGGCAGGACACCGCCGCTGGCGCGGCCTGACTCGGGTGCTAGCGTCCCGCCAGGAAGCGGAAGTATCCCGGTCCGACGCGCATCCCCATGGTGATGCCGCTGGTCAGCGTGTGGACGATCAGGAAGGAGACCAGCCCGTGCATGACGCCGAGGACCAGAAGGTTCTGCCTCCGGCGATAGAGCCAGCAGGAGAGGGCCCCGGCCCCGAGAGTCGCCACGGTCAGGAACGGGTTCGGCAGGTGGAGCAGGGAGAAGACAGCGCTGGCGGCCCACAGCGGGGCGTCGCGATGCCGGGGAAAGAGCTCGCTGAAGCGACGGTAGAAGATGCACAGCAGGCCGTACTGCTGCATGAGGCCCCAGATGACACCGTCCATCAGGGTGCGGGGCCAGAGGGCCAGGGGAGGGAAGTCCATGCTGCCGGCCAGGGCGCCGGCGCCGGCGAGGAGGAGGCCGATCGCCAGCGTCGCCACGAGGGCGTCCAGGGCCGCGGCGCCGAGGTTGTCGATCCGAATTCCGAGATCGGCCGGGCCCTCCCGGGCCCGCAGATGGGAGGCGAAGCCGATGGTGAAATACAGAATGACGCAGAGGGTGAAGGCCCCCATGAAGGTGCTCCCCCAGCCCCAGATGTAGGAGATCAGGAGCCCGGACATCGCCACGATTTCCAAAAGCGGCCGGAGATCGGCGGGTCGTTGCATGTCCATCAAGATGTTCCTATCTTGAGTGGGCGGCAAGCGAATCGCCGGTCACAATATTGTTCTCGGGAGGACCATGGCCCATCCGACGACGCAGTTTTCCATGTCAGACCCCCCGGTCGAGATCCGGTATGCGCTCTACGTCACGCTGATCGTCAGCTGCGGGGCGTTCCTGGTCCTCGCCTCGATCCCGGTCAGCCTGTTCGACCTGTCGTCCACGGTGGTCAGCTTCGGCCTGCTGCTCCTGTCATACCTTCTGTTCACGTCGGAGCACTACGTGGGGTGGCTGCGCGAGCGCACCGCGAAGAGCGAACTGCTCTTCCCGGCGATGCTGCTGGCGGTCTACATCCTGTACGGCCTCGGCCCCGGCCGGCTGCGGATACCGGAATCGCTCCTGATCCCGGCCTATCTTGCCTTCCCCATCCTGTTCGCCAGCCTCGCCGCGCAGCGCGGCGAGCGGCCGAACCGCTTCGATCTGCTCACCGTGGCGTTCCTCTACCTGCCGGTCGAGCTGTCCGCGCTCGCCCGCGCGTGGCAGCCGGCCCATGCCGGCATCCCTTCTCCGACGCATGCGTTCAGCCAGCTCCTCGGGATGAACCTGGCCCTGTTCTGCTTCCTGGTGATCCGCCCGATCGGCGGGATCGGGTTCACCCTCCGGCTGCGGAAGCCGGACGTCGTTCAGGCGCTGATCGCGTTCGCGTGGTTCTTCCCGCTCGCCCTGGTGTTCGCGGGCCTGACCGGCCTCGTGCCGTTCCGGCCGCACCTGCCCCATGCGGCTCTCGTCATCCCGATGATCCTGGGGAAAAGCCTGATGGTCGCCCTGCCCGAGGAAGTCCTGTTCCGCGGGCTGCTGCAGAATCTGCTGCAGCGCGCCGCGCCGAGCGCCCGGGGGCGCCTGGCGGCGCTTCTCGTCAGCTCGGTGATCTTCGGGTTCACCCACGTCAACAACAATCCGCTGTTCGACTGGCGCTACGTGACGATCGCTTCGGTGGCCGGCATCGCCTACGGCATCGTCTACAACCGCACCGGCAAAGTGACCGCCGCGGCGATCACGCACTCTCTCATCGACGTGGTCCGGGGACTCTTCTTCTGAAGTGAAACGCCCAGCGCCGGTCCTTCTGGCCGCGGCCCGACTCATCCCGGCTCTGGAGGCCGCGGCCCATCCCGCCGCGGCCCGACTCTCAATGGCCCTCGCCGTCGCGGTCCTGCTCCTTCCGGCCTGCGCCGCCGGCGGACCGCGCCGTCCGGACGCGCGCGAGGGCGCGCGGCAGGACGCCACGCCGCTCGATCGCTACGTCGCCGCCCCTGACCCCGCCTACACCTGGGAGAAGGTGCGCGAGCTTTCGGGCGAAGGGTGTGTCGCGCACGTGCTGAAGATGACCTCCCAGACCTGGCTCACCCCCGGGGACGTCGACCGCACGACCTGGTGGCACTGGCTGACGATCGTCGAGCCCGAGAAGGTCACGAGCGACATCGCGCTGCTCTATATCGGCGGCGGCAGCAACGACGACGCCCTGCCCGCCGAGATCCGATCGACCTACGCGCGGATCGCGGTCTCCACCGGCAGCGTCGTGGCCGAGCTGAGGATGGTCCCGAACGAGCCGCTGCAGTTCGCCGGGGACTCCAGCGGACCCCGCAAGGAGGACCGGCTGATCGCCTTCGCCTGGAGCAAGTTCCTGCGCGGCGGGGATCCGGTCTGGCTGCCGAGGCTGCCGATGACCAAGAGCGCCGTGCGCGCCATGGACACCGTCTCGGCGTACTTCGAAAAGCGAGGCGGCAGCGGCCCGCGCATCCGGCGCTTCGTCGTGGCCGGGTCCTCGAAGCGGGGCTGGACCACCTGGACCACGGCCGCCGCCGACCGGCGCGTCGTGGGGATCGTCCCGATCGTGATCGACCTCCTGAACGTGGAGGCCTCGTTCAAGCATCATCACGACGTCTATGGGTTCTGGGCGCCGGCCATCCAGTCGTACGTCGAGATGGGGGTCCCCGACTGGTTCGGCACGCCGCAGATGCGACGGCTGCGGGAGATCGTCGACCCGTACGAGTACCGCGCCCGCCTGACGATGCCCAAGCTCGTCATCAACGCCACCGGCGACCAGTTCTTCGTCCCGGACTCGTCGCAGTTCTACTTCGACGCCCTGCGGGGCGAGAAGCACCTGCGCTACGTCCCCAACGCCGACCACTCGATGCGCCAGACCGACGTGGACGAGAGCGTGCTGGCCTTCTATCGCTCGATCGTGAAGGAGACGCCGCGCCCCGAATTCACCTGGACGTTCGAGGAGGACGGCTCGATCCGCGTCCGCACCGGCGGCTCGCAGGTTCCGGCCGAGGCCAGGCTCTGGCAGGCCACGAACCCCAAGGCGCGCGACTTCCGTCTCGAGACGCTCGGGCCGGCCTGGCGCAGCACCGTCCTCGCGCCGCAGCCGGACGGCGAGTACGGAGCGAGCATGACCGCGCCGGCCTCCGGCTGGACGGCGTTCTTCGTCGAGCTGACGTACGCGGGCGGCGACGCCCCGCCGCTCAAGCTGACCACCGCGGTCCGCGTCCTGCCCGACGCCTTTCCGATCGCGGACTCCTCTCGCTGAGACCCGCAGCAGGCGAAGCCCGGAGCCAACCGGCAAGCCAGGCCACCAGTGCTCACCTTATGAGGATCCACCAGGAACGCCCATCGGGGGTAAAATTCGGCTCGTCCCCCCTTTGCGCGACCCGCGCTGGAGCCTCATGGCCGGCCACGAAGGCGAGAGACCCGCGAAGCGACTCTCCTCCGCCACCACCCGCAGCGCGGAGCCGGTGCGCGTCCGGGCCGATTCCACGCGCCGTCTGCTGACGCCCGGACAGACGATCGAGAGCCCCGAGACCCTGCTCTCGTACCGGGTCGAACGGTTCCTGGGCGAGGGGGGCTTCGGCCAGGTCTACCTGGCGCGGTGCCTCGGCCACTCCTCCGTCGGCGCGGAGGCGGTCTGCATCAAGGTCAGCGGGCGCATCGACGGGTGGCTGCGCGAGGCGTACTTCGGCCAGCTCCTGGACGGACATCCGCGCGCCATCCGCGTCTACGACGCCTTCCCGCTGACGCCGCCGGAGGGCCGGGTGCTGTACTGCCTGGCCCTCGAGTATGCGCGCCACGGCGACCTGAGGGCCTTCCTGCACCGCGCGGAGGCGGGATGGCCCGAGAAGATCGTCCGCCGCGAGATCGCGGGGATCCTCGAGGTGCTCCGCAAGCTGCACCGCGGACAGCTGCTGCACCGCGACCTCACCCCGATGAACGTGTTCGTCTGCGACGGGCCGAGCCTCAAGCTCGGGGATTTCGGGATCGTGCGCCAGCAGAGCGACCGGGGCGGGATCACCGCGCGCACCATGAACGCCTTGACGGCCCCCAGCGACATCCTGGCGGGCGCCGTCCCCAAGTGGCAGGCCCGCGACGACGTGTATCAGGTGGGGCAGCTCCTGGGGATGCTGGTGAAGGGGGACGCGAGCGCGCGCCTGCGCACCTCCGAGATCCGCCGCCTCGCCTGCGGCGATCACCTGAAGGAGATCATCCACCGCTGCCTGGGGGAGCGTCGCAAGCGGTACGAGAGCGCCGACGGCCTGATCGAGGCGCTGCGCAATCCGCCGGCCCCGCTCAAGGCGGGCGTGCTGCGGTCCCTCAAGGGGGTCCACCTCGCGTTCACCGGCATCCTGAGCAAGCGCCGCAACGAGGCCGGGAAAGCGGCACGGAGGGCTGGCGCCGTGGTGCATGGCGGACCGTCGGCGCGCACGACCGTCATCGTGCGGGGGCGACCGAATCCCCTGCAGGCGGCCGGGAGGGACGCCGGCCTGAAGCTGATGGAGATCAAGCGGCTGCGCGCGAAGGGACACAGGATCACGCTGCTGAACGAACGGCAGTTCTGGCGCCTGGCGCGCCAACCGAAGGTCGCGGCGCGCCGGAACAGGTAGCAACCGGCGCCGGACGATTTGCCCGCCCCCCTTACCGCGGATAGCGGTCGATCGATTGTCAAAGATCCCGAGCTCTCGGGGCGATTCCCGCGGCCAGAAGACCGCGCGGGATCGACAGCTTGCAGAGCGGTGCAACCGCGGCTCAGCGATAGGCCGCGGCCTGGATGCGATAGAGCTCCGCGTACGGACCGCCCCTGGCCATCAGATCCTCGTGGCTGCCGACCTGGGCCACGTGGGCGCCGTCGAGGACGACGATCAGGTCGGCCATCCGCACGGTGCTGAAACGGTGCGAGACGAGGATGGTGATGCGACCGTCCCGGCCGTCGGCCGGCTCGGTGGTGCGGCCCGGCGCGGAGGGCTGGCGCGCGGCGGTGCCGGGACCGGCGGGCGGGCGTGCGGCGGCGGCGAAACGTTCGAAGAGGGCGTGCTCGGTCTCGGCATCGAGCGCCGCGGTGGGCTCGTCGAGCACGAGCAGCAGCGGAGAGTCGCGCATGAAGCCGCGGGCGAGCGCGAGCTTCTGCCACTGGCCGAACGACACCTCGACGCCGCCGGGCCAAGTCGGTCCGAGCTGGGTGTCGAGTCCGGCGGGCAGGCGGGTCACGACGTCGGCGGCTCCGGCGCGCTCGACGGCGGCCGCGACGGCCGACAAGTCGTCGCGGCGCGGGGCGTCGCCGACCCCGACCGAATGGCGGGCGATGAGCTCGAAGCGGAAGAAATCCTGGAACGCCCCGGCCAGCCGCGAGCGCCACTCGTCCGCCCGCACGCGGCCGAGGGGCACGCCGTCCACGAGGATGCGGCCCGAGGTGGGCTCGTACAGTTTCGCGAGGAGCTTGACCAGCGTCGTCTTGCCGGCGCCGTTTTCTCCCACGAGGGCCACGACGGCGCCCGCGGGCAGATCGAGAGAGACGGAATCGAGCACCAGGCGCTCGGTGCCGGGATAGGCGAACGACACGGCCTCCAGGCGGATCCCTTCCCGCAGCCGCGAGGGGGCGGGCGCGTCGGCCGGGGCCAGGAGGGATGCCGCGTAGTCTTCGAGCCACGCCAGGCGGCGCGAGCCGTCCAGCCAGATGCCGCGCAGGAAGCCAATTTCGCCGACGGTCGCGCCGACGTAGGCCGACAGCCGCCCGCCCGCGGCGAGCAGGAGCAGCACGTCCCCGGCCGGCGCGCGCAGGAACGACGACACGAAGACGATCGCCCCGACGTAGGCCGCGCCGAAGATCGCCCAGGCGAGGGCGTGCCAGAGGGCGCTCGTGCGCCGGGCGGCCGCGACCGGGGCGTACCAGGATTCCCACGCCTCGCGCCGGTCCCGAACGAGGCGCGGGCCGATCCGGGTGACGCGCACCTCCTTGCCGGGGGCGGCGGTCGTGGCCGTCGTGAAGAGGTGCTGGGCCAGCCGCGAGGCGGAGGCGCGCCGCTCCTAGACCGCGCGCTCGACTCCCGGCCTCCAGGTCGAGGTCAAGACGGTGGGCAGCGCGAAGACCGCCAGGAGAGCGAGCGCCGGGTGGATCGACATAAGCAGGCCGATGACCACACCCAGCCGCAGGATCCAACCGCATGTAGAAAATAGCGACATGTACATGTGGTCGAGCACGAATACCTGGTTGCGCAGGACCGAGAGACGGTCGAGGAACTCGGGGCGCTCCTGGTGGGCGATCGTGGCGACCGAGGCCTGCAGGCGCGCGACGTGCGCCTCGAGCGCAATCGTGACCTTGTCGCGGAAGCGCCGCTGCACGCGCGTGCTCACCGTGCCCAGGAACCACGTGGCGGTCGCCGAGCCCCCGAGGCCGAGGGCCGCCGCGATCAGCAGCGGGCGGTCCCCCCGGATCACCGCGTCGCCCAGGAGCTTCAGCCACAGAGCGAGCAGCGCATCGGGGAGCGCGGCGAGCTGCGACAGCGCGAAGGCGCCGAGCATCATCCCCGGCTCGTGGCGGTAGCCGAGCCTCAACACGCGCCACATCGAAGCGAGCGCGGGGGGCAGGCGCTCAGGAGAGGGTTTCATAGACCGTCCCCTCCTCGTCCGTGTCGGCGGCAAAGCGCTGCGCCTGCAGGTCGAACATCGCCCGGTAACGGCCGCGCAGGGACATGAGATCGTCGTGCGTCCCCAGCTCGACCACCCGGCCCCCCTCGATCACGCCGATGCGGTCGGCGTGGCGCACCGTCGAGAAGCGGTGGGAGATCAGGATCGTGGTGACCTTCCGCGTCGCGGTCAGGAGGCGGTCGAAGATCTCGGCCTCGCCGCGCACGTCCAGCTGCGCGGTCGGCTCGTCGAGCAGCACCAGCCCGGCCCCCATCCGCACCGCACAGAGCGCCCGGGCGAGCGCCACACGCTGCCACTGCCCGCCGGAGAGATCGGTGCCGTCCTCGTACCCGCGCGCCAGGGGCGTGTCGAGCCGGGCGAGCCCCGCGGCGCCCGCCTCCTCCAGGGCCGCGCGCACCACGTCGTCGGGAGCCCCGCCCGGCGCGACGTTGTCGCGCAGCGGCAGCTCGAAGCGCACGAAATCCTGGAACACGGCCGTGATTCGCGACCGCCACGAGTCGACATCCAGGTCGCGCAGGTCGACGCCGTCCACCTCGATGGCGCCGTCCTGCGGCTCGTACAGCCGGCACAGCAGCTTGGCGAGCGTCGTCTTCCCCGCGCCGTTCAGGCCGACGATGGCGAGCGACGATCCGGCCGGCACCGTCAGGTCGAAGCCGTCGAGCACCCGCCGGCCGCTGCCCGGATAGGCGAACGCCACGCCGCGGAAGCGGATGTGGCGCGCGGGCAGACCCTGCGCGCGGCGCGGCGCGGCCGGCACCGCGAGCGTCCCGCGAAGCGCGGCCGGAGTCGATGGCGCCCCCGGCACCGCGAGCGCCGCCGCGGCCGCAGCCGCCCCCGGGACAGTAAGCGCCCCCCGCGCCGCCATCGCAGGCTGCAGGCGCAGCACGGCCGCCACGGGAGCGGAGGCACCGCCGATCGCCCAGCTCAGCCCGCCAAAGGCGACGGCGCTCACGCCCACCGCCACCTGGGCATAGAGGACGACCTGCCCGAGATCGACCCGGCCCGACAGGGCCGCGGACGCCAGCGACCAGAACACGAGCACGTTGGCCGCGGTGACGAGCAGCAGGCTCCACAGGAGCGGCCGCTCGCGCAGGCGCGTCGCCCGGTACTGCAGCTCGTGAAGCAGCGTCCGGCGGCCGACGAACCGCTCCATCACCCAGTCGGCGAGCCCGAACAGCCGGAGCTCTTTCGCCGCCGGCGGATCCACGGCGAGCCGGTAGGCGTACTCCGCGTGACGCTGCGCCTCGCGGACCTCCGGCGTGTTGCGGTCCCGCCAGACGGCGCTCTCGCGCAGGAGCCGGTGCGTCAGGAGCCACGCCCCGCAGAGCACCAGGGGAGCCCACCATGCGAAGCCGGCCAGCACGACCGCGCACGCGAGCCCCACGACCGTCTGCACCAGCTCCGCCGCGATGAACTCCATGTTGATGTGCATCGGCGGCCCGGTCATCCCGAGGTCGAACTCGCGCGCCACCGTCAGGTCGGAGGCGAGCTCCGGGTCTTCGAGATGCCCCATCCCCGGCGGCCGGACGCACGCTTCGGCCAGCCGGTCGTAGAGCCAGGCCGCCACCCGGCTCCCCAGATTGGCGCTCACCGCCTGATGCAATGGCACCAGGACCTGGAGGAGGACGAACACCGCTCCGACGGCGCCGAGCGGCCCCGCCAGGCTTTCCCCCTGCTGCACCGCCGCGACCAGGCCACCCATCCCCACGGCGAACAGCGCCGGCAGCAAGCCGCGCAACAGCAGGATGCCCCACCAGACGGTCGCCAGCCCCCGGTCCGCCCTGGGAAGGACGGCGAAGAACTTCCATACCGCTTGCTCACGCAGTCGCTTCAGCACGGCGAGCCGGCTCCTTTCGAGCATCCTTGTATCAGCACAGGCACGGCCGAGTCTTGGAGGAATTCTACCCGGCGGAGGGCCGCGATCCTCACGGGCGCGGAACCGTTCATCCCGCCGCTCCTTCGAATCGGTGGACCTCAGCGGGTGGCGCGGCCCGCTGATGAAGTCCCGCGGGCACGAACGGTCGGCGCTTGACGAGACGGTCGCCGAAGTAGCGTGTCAGGGGCTCGCGACCCGGCCGCACTCCCAGATCCCACCATAGAGCGTCGGGCGCACTCCCGAAGCAGCGGAGGTGCGCCTCGTGCAGCCCTTGCTGATGATGCCCGACGCACAGCGTCACCAGGTTGGCCGTGTCGTCGGTCCCCTGCTGGGAGCGGAACGTGATGTGGTGCTCGTTCAGTCCGCTGCGGGACGTGCAGCCCGGCACCTTGCAGCGCCAACCGTCGCGC
This sequence comes from Candidatus Polarisedimenticolia bacterium, assembly GCA_036001465.1. Classification (NCBI taxonomy): domain Bacteria; kingdom Pseudomonadati; phylum Acidobacteriota; class Candidatus Polarisedimenticolia; species Candidatus Polarisedimenticolia bacterium. Next base: position 112,821 of record DASYUH010000060.1, on the reverse strand, counting down.
TCGAAGATGCGGTAGCGGCGGCGCCAGTGCGGGTCCTCCTGGTTCTCCCAGGTCTCGCGCATGGCCTGGACGAAGAGCAGGAAACACTCCCAGTCTTCGAGATGGCTTCCCGCGGCGGTACGGCAGGAGCGGAGGGCGCTGTCCCAGAGGGACGCGACGTCCAGGGGGCACCAGAAGGAGATCTGCCTCCGGCTCATCAGGCTGAAACTCGCCGGCTTCATGGATGCAGGATCGAGAGGGGGCGTTGATGTGTGCCGGGGAGTGGCGAGAGGGGGCGCCGACGTGTGCCGGGGAGTGGGGACAGGATGCGCCGAAATGTGCCGGGGCGGCGCTTCGGTCGGGGACGATTCAACTGGGGGCAGGGGCGCGGCGCTGACGTGTGCCGGCGAGGAGGGGGCGGGCGAGGCCGGGGGATTTGCCGCGCGTATCTCGCAATCGATGATGACGTCTTCGAGACGGCGCACCGTCACCTGGCGGGCGTAGCGGATCCAGCGGGACTGAGTGGGCGGGCGCACGACGCGGATCAGGAGCCGGGCCTGGCACCACGATACGAGGCCACGCCGGTAGGCGTCGGCGAGGAGGGGGAGGTCGCGGAGGCGGCGGTCGAGCGACACGAGGTAGCGCGCCCGGCGGGGAGACATCGCGAGTCGATCCTCGCCCCAGGCATCGAAGGTGTCGAACCCGAGGAGGTGGTGGAGGTTCAGCCTGGCGACCGCGGCGAGCAGGCGGCCCTGCCGCCAGGCGAGCGATTGTCGCAACCGCACGAGCCGGCGCAGGTGGGCGTCGAGATCCCAGGCGTCGAGATCGTCGTCGGGATGAGACTCCGCTTCGGAAACAGGCCGCTGGCCGGTTGGGGGGCCCTCAGAGTCGGAGGCCGGCCGCGGGCCGGCGGGCCGGCTCTCCGAGAGGATGGCTTCCGGATCGGCGGACGCACCGATCGAAGCGAGCGCCTCGCGCACCGCGGCGGTTGCATCGAGCCATGCGGACGTCCCTCGCTCATCCGAATCGGAAGGGACTGAGCCGGTGCGTCGGCGTGGCTCGGGGGCGGTGGACTCCAGGTCGGTGGGATCGGAGTTGGGGATGGCCGCTGACGGCGGGTCCGAGGGGACGCGGGACGACTCGCCGGCGGTTTCGGGGGCGCCGGAGAGGAATTCGGCGGCGAGGTACTCGGCGCAGCGCCAGGCAGGCTCCTGCTGGCCGGCAACGCGGCGGACCAGGTCGAGCGCCCAGTGCCAGATTGCGACGACGGGCGCCGGTGCGGTGAAGGAGATGATGCGCCCCGGCTCATCCTGCTCGATGAGCGGGGAGTCGTTTTGGATGAGCGTGCGGGGATGGCCCGAGGGGCCCGCCGGAGCGGGGGATTCCGCCGCGCCCGTCGCGAACGGGTCGGCTGCGGTGGCAAAGGCGCGCGCGGCGGCGCGCAGGGTCGGCAGCGGCAGCCGGGTCGTGCGCTCAAGCCACAGGGTCTCGGTCTCGGGCGTTGCCACGGAGGCGACGACCTCGAGCTTGGAGACGGAGATCTCGCCGGCCGCGAGCGCCCGGGCGAGCCGGGGAAGGGGGGCGAGGGCCCGCTCGAGTCGGAGGATGGCCTGGCAGCGACGCAGGCCCATTCCCAGGCGTTCGGTCAGATAGTCGGCGAGTCGGACGTATCCAAGATGAGTGTAGAGCCGGCGCCGGTGCAGCCTCGACAGTCCGGGAGCCAGGCGGCGCTCGATCGCGACGCCGGCGCGGCCGAGCCGGAGGAGCGTGGACTCCAGGAGGCGAGCGGCCAGCAGACGCCGCTCGGCGGCGGGCACGATGTCGGGCACAGAGCCGAAAGCGGAAGCATCGATACCTGGCCGGGACACGGAACCCTCCTTTCGAGGAGGCCAGAGAGATCGACGCGGGCAGGTGTAAATATACAGAATGCGCGAACGCAAGTCAACGATTGTTTTTGAAAACTTTTGCCGGTGCCCGGCAGAGGCGGCGGCGAACGCGAAGGCGGCAGCGACCGCGCTACCCTTGCTCGCGTGGGTTGTGCGTGTGACGGGGGAGTTGGTAGGATGGGCCCACCAAGCGCAGGGTGTCATCAGAGCCGCGCGCTCTACGGGGGGCTCTACCTGGTGAGTGGGCGAAGCCTGATGCCGGCGATCGCGAGCCATGCCCTGACCGACCTGGTAATCGAACCATGGCTCATCCTCGCCGCGCTCAGAGGCGCCCTGGTCGCTCCCGCCACCCTTGAAGTGGAAGAATGACTGAGCCAAGTCCTGAGACGTTCGCCCTCTCGCCGGCCTATTTCCAGAGGCTCGGGCGCACGATGCTGTGGACGACGGTCGTCATCATTCCGGCGTCGATTGTCGTCGGAGTTCTATCCGGGCGAAGGAGCGCCGGTGGGTGGGTGTCGACGATCGTCGTCGGCGCGATCACGACGGCGGTCCTTGCGATCACGATGTACTGGGGCTGGAAGAAGCAGGTGGCCCGATGGCAGACGTTCCGGGTCGCCATATCGAGCGATCAGGTCACTCGAACCCAGGAAGGCTTTGATGACGTGAGGGTAGGCGCCTCGGCGATCAGCCGGATGGTCAGGATACCGGGGCGGGGGCTGCTGATCTACACGGGACGTGCCCAACCGGCGATGGTCGTTCCCGACACGCTGGAGAGATTCGAGGACTTCTGCGCTCTCGTGCAGCGGTTCGGGCCGATCGAGGCCCGGACTCGATCGATGTTCCCTCGCTGGCTTGCGATTCCTGCCGGGCTCGCTTTCATGGGCCTCTACGCGGCGTTCGAGCGATCGGCGGATCCTCGGGTCAAGGTGGGACTGGGCGCCCTGATTGCCTGCCTGATAGGGATAGGGGCATGGAGGTGGCACGGAAGCCCTGAGATTGACCAGCGGACGAAGAAGCGATTCGCCTGGATCATCATTGTGCTGATCGCGCCGCTGGGGGTTCAGATGTGGTCGGCGTGGACGGCGCCGCGACGCGCCGACCGGGAGATTTCGGGCAATCGGCTGCTCAGTCTCCTCGTGAAAACCAGGCCGGAGCTGCACGATCGGCTGAGACAGGCCATGATCGTCGCGGAGAAGAACAAGTCCGATTCACATGGGAGTTCGTACGTCAATCCCGGCGCGGCCATCATTGCAGAGGTGTTCCCAGGCTACGTCCCGATTTGCTCCGACGAGGCGATCATCAGGTATGGGAAGGAAATGGTCGCTGTTCTCGAGAAGCTGGAGGCGGACCCCTCCGAGATCTGTTACGACTGGTTGAATCCGCAGGGCCGGGTCATTCCGCTGACGGGCGTCCTTGGGAAGGACGGCCTGAATCCCTTGATGGACGCGATGACAGGGGTGCTGGAGAGCGCGCTGACGGCGCCTCAAGCGCCGCCGGATGCGACCGAGGCCGAGTCGTTGCGCGCGCACACGATGGAGAGGTTGACGACGGACGCCAGCCTCGGGCCGGTCGAATTGCGCGCGCCGGAGACTCCGGGGTTTGACAAGAAGCGATGGTGCCATACGGTATCGAATATCTACAGGACCATCCTGGGACTGCCAGAGAGGGAAAGCAGCGTCGTGCTCCGGCACATCTTCGGGAAGGCGTCGGAGAAGTAAGGGCGGCGATCGCCGCGGCAGACCTAGCCGGAGAGGAGCCTCACGATGGACCGACTTCTGAAGAACATCGCCTTCTGGACGCTGATCATCCTGGCCGTTCTCTTCTTCTACAAGTTCCTGCAGCAGCCATCGACCGCACCGGCCATCATGGACTCGGGCCGATTCGCGGACGCCCTGCGGGCAGGGAAGATCGCCCGGGTCACGCTTCCGATGGACGCGACGATAGGCGGCGATCTGGCCCAGGCCGGCCCCGATGGGAAGCCGGCGCATTTCCTCATCGCCACCCCTGCGTACCGGGACCTGATGGACGACCTGCTAAGGCAGAACGTCGCCATCGAATTTCGCTCACCCCGCGAGTCCAGCCCGCTCATCAACATTCTTGGCTGGCTCCCGATCCTCCTCATGCTCGGGGTCTGGGTCTATTTCATGCGTTCGATGCAGGCCGGGCGGCGGAAAGCGGAGAACCAGCCCTCCACACCTTCGTAAGGCCACCGCGGCGCGACCGAAAGATCGAGGTCGATCGTCCCGCGCCAGCGGAAATCCTGATGTCGTGCGATGGCGGCGGCTCCGATGACGATGAACTGGCCCGGGCTCCAAAGACACTGCAGTGCCCGGATCGTCGCGACATGCCGTTCGGGAAACGGGATCGAGCTCGCCCGTGGAACGCACTACGCCGCCTCGGCGCTCCAGCGGCCCTTCTCGACGCGCACTTGCAGTCGCTGGGCGACCGGCTCCGTCCGTGCCATGTCCTTCAGGAGTCCGAGCGAATAATCGGCCGCCGGTTCCCGCGTCAGGGTGGCCAGCCTCAGGAGTCTTTCCGCCGCCGACCCCATGGTGGCCGACCCGCTCTCCCAGCGGGAGACCGTCTCGGCCGACACACCCATGTGCGCCGAGAACTCGGACCCCGACCAGCCGAGGCACTTTCGCAAGAAGCGGATCTCCGCCGGGGTCAGGCCGGGTCGCTTTCGAGCGATCGCGGTGCCGATGACGCGGTGGAGTTGCTCGATCCTGGGGATCACGGCCTCCTGCTCACCGCAGGAAGGGCAGCGACTCACCTCGATACCTACCAGCGTGACGTTGGGCAGGCCGCTCTCCTTGTACAGATAGTTCTCGCGGCCCGTCTTCATCTGGTGGCTGCATTGGGGGCATTTCATTGCATTGACCTCATCGCCTGGACCTCCAGGCGGTCACGACCACCAGGCTTGTCTCGGATCGGAATGCCACGACGACGGATATTCGCCGCGCGTTGACGCGATAGCGCCAGGTCCCGCGCTCCATCTCGGCAGGCTCGACGAACCCGGCACGCAGGGCATTGACGCAATCGACCATCGTCAGGTCGTCCTTCGCCATCTCATCCGCAGCATGCCTCGAGGAAACGACCTCGCCACCAGTCAGGATCTCTAGGATCAGCCGCCTGGCATCCGGCGGACTCAATGGCTCTCGACTCGCAAAGGAGATCATAGTCATAGTTGATGTAAAGTCAAGACATGATGTCTCATCGATACAGAGGTAGTAGCGAGCTGTTACACAGGCTGCGCTTCGAAGCACGCAGGCGACCACGAAGAGGGGATGCGCGATGCCTCCAGGGGAGGTGGTGCAAACGGAGCGCCAATCCTGGATTGATGGGGTGCGCGGAGAAGCCGCCCAGGTCATCCAGTCCGACACCGACCCATAAGGCGTCCCAGAGGACGAAGCCGCGGCGCTGCGAATGGTCGAGGACGAACAGGGAAAGACGGTAGGCGAAGATCGGTCGTGGGAGTCGTGTGGAATGCCGAGGGCCTCAGAGGCCGGCGAGGCCGAGGTTGAGATGGAGCGAGCGGTTCACCTGCTTCATGGTATCGGGCCGCAATCGACCGAGCCGCTTCACCAGGCGACGCCTGTCGATCGTGCGGATCTGGTTCAGGAGGACGACCGAGGGGACGCTCAGGCTCCCCTCCGGCGGATCGACGCGCACATCGGCGGGATAGACGGTTCCGTCAGGCCGCGATGTGATGGCCGCGACGATCGTCACCGGGCTCCAGCGGTTGGCGATGTCGTTCTGGATGACGAGAGCGGGTCGAGTCTTCCTGATCTCCGCGCCTACGGTGGGATCGAAGGACACGAGATAGACCTCGCCCCTCGCAAACTGGAGCCGCTGAAGGCCCGCCCGGGCCCGGAGATATAATCCGCCCACACATGCGCGGATTCACGTCTCTGCCACTGCCTCTTCTGAGATTCGCGGCGATGCTGCTCGCCGCGGCGACCGTCCTCTACAGCGGCCTGTGGATGTATTGCATTCGCGCCCAGCCGCGGGCGGTGATGGGCATTCAGTTCGACGACCCGCACGGCGCGGACTCTCTGCGCGTGAGCCAGGTCATCGAAGGCAGCGGTGCGAAGGCGGCCGGAGTGCAGCCGGGAGACATCGTGCGCGCGATCGACGGCTGGACCGTCGTGGCCTACACCTCTTTTCCGGAGACGGTGACCCGCGGTTGGCCGGGCGACGTCGTACGCCTGACGATCGAGAGACCCGGGGAGTCCGCTCCCAGGGTCCTGCCGGTGATGCTTGGCCCGCCGCCCGCGGGGCGGGGCGAGCGGACGCGGGCGCAGGCTATCGCCACACAGGCCGTCGGCTCCTTCCCCGTGATGTTCCTCGCCGTGGGGTTCTTCGTCCTGTTCATGCGCCTGCAGGATCGCAACGCCTGGCTGCTGGCGCTTCTGTTCGCCAGCTTCATCGCGGTCGCGCCGATGCTGAACCTGGAGGGGGTCATCCCGCGTTCCCTGCGCGGCTTCGCCGCCGCCTACAAGATCATCTTCAATGGCCTGTTCGGGGCCTTTGCCTATTACTTCTGCGCGGTCTTCCCGGTTCCCTCTCCGATCGATCGACGAGTGCCCTGGTTGAAATCGTGGTTGCTGGCGGCGGCCGCGGCCGTGGTCGTGCCGCTGGGGATCGCGGCCTACTGGGCCGGCGGCCGCGCCCCCCTGTTCCGGTTCGCCGATCGGATCGGTCCGACGGCGACCGCCGCAGGTCTCGCGATCTACTTCTTCGGAGCCACGGCGCTCGCTCTCGCCTCGCTGGTGTGGAACGGTCTGAGCGCTCCCGCCGCCGAGGCGCGACGCAGGACCAGGGTCATCGTCTGGGGCACGGTCGCGGGTGTCCTGCCCTTCATGGCGCTGAACGCCGCGGCCGTCCTCACGCATCGGGACCCGTACAGTTTCCCCTTCTGGGTGTGGTCGCCGAGTGTCCTGGCCGTCCTGCTGCTGCCGCTGTCGTTCGCCTACGCCATCATCATGCACCGGGTCCTGGAGATCCCGCTGCTCCTGAAGCGGGGGGCGCGCTACCTGCTGGTGCAGCGCGGCTTCACGCTGCTGCTCATCGTCGCGGGGTTCGCCTTGACGGTTCTCTTCGCCCGCTGGTCCTCGGGATTCCTGCTGGCCCGCCTGGATCTCGGCGCGGCCGCCGGCACCACCCTCGGGGCGGGATTCGGCATCGCTCTCGTGTGGACGGGCACGCGGCTGCGGACACGGGTGACGGAGAGGATCGACCGCGCCTTCTTCCGCAGCGCCTACGACGCCCGGCAGATCATGCAGGCGCTGGCCGAGAAGACGTCCGCGGCCACCACGCGGGAGGAGCTGGGAGCATTCCTGGCCGGCCACATCCGGCAGGCGCTTCATCCCAGCACGCTGGCGATCTATCTGGAAGACTGCGGCGGCTCTCTCGTGGCGGTGCACGGCGCATCGCCGGGGGGCCCGGAACGGATCCCGCCGGCCGGCTCGTCCATGGACCGTGTGACGGACTCCGGGCGCCGCGTGCCGCTCTTCGGAAGGGACGGACGCCAGGCCGGCGTCATCCTCCTGGGAGAGCGTCTCTCCGAGGAGCCGTACTCGAAAGAGGACCGGCTCCTGCTGACGTCTGTGGCGAGCCAGGCGGCGCTGGCGCTGGAGAACATCCGGCTCGCCGGGCAGATGGCCGAGCGCTTGGAGGCCGAGCGGCGGGCCACGGTCGAGCTGGAGCTGGCGAAGGAAGTGCAGTCACGGCTCCTGCCACGCCGCGTCCCGCGGCTGCAGACACTCGACTGCGCCGGCCACTGCCTGCAGGCGCGCGCCGTCGGCGGCGACTATTACGATTTCCTCGAGCTCGGCGGCGGCCGGGTCGGACTGGTGCTGGCCGACATCGCCGGAAAGGGGATCGCCGGGGCCTTGATGATGGCCACCCTGCAGGCGAACCTGCGCAGCCAGTCGGGCCTGGCCCAGGAGGACCTGCGTGGAATGTTGTGCAGGCTGAACCAGGCGATGCGCGAGTCGATCGCCGACCATCGGTACGCCACGCTCTTCTTCGGCTGCTACGAGGACACGACGCGCCGCCTGCGCTACACGAACTGCGGGCACAACCCGCCCATCCTGCTGCGCACGGACGGCAGCGTGGAGCGCCTCGCGGCCACGGCCACCATCCTGGGTGCCTTCGAAGCGTGGGACTGCACGGTGGCGGAGACGACTCTCGCGCCCGGGGACGCGTTGCTGCTGTACAGCGACGGCATCACCGAGGCGAGAGGCGACCAGGACGACGAGTTCGGCGAAGCGCGCCTCCTGGAGACGCTGCGCCGCCATCGCCACGCGGAGGCGCCGGCGCTCGTGGCCGCCGTCCTCCAGGCGGTCCGGGAATTCAGCGCCGGCGAGCAGGCGGACGACATCACCCTGGTGGCCGCCCGCTGCCGCTGAAGGGGTGTCTGCGGGTGTCTGCGGAACCCTCTACGTGATCCGGAACACGCCTGCCTCTATGATCCTCGTCATCCTGCCGCTCGCCATAAGCCCGATCTTCAGGGCGGAGTGGTCCGAGGCCTGAAAGCCTGCGGCGTTGTGCGCTGATCCACTCAGTCAGGCGCTCTTCGCGCGTACAACCAGGTCGACATCGCAATCCAAAACGTGAAGCAGCGAGAGCAGTTGATCAATCGACTTGCGGTAGTTGGTTTGATCGAGCAAGCGGTAGAACTGTGTCGCCGAGGTGCCCAATCGCCGGATAATCTCGCGCCGGCTCAACCTGCTTCGGGCGACTCTCCTCTGCGCTTCGAGCGTCAGTCTATAGAGGAGCCGGTCCCGGAGATATTCCGGGTCCTGATCGTATTCGAGCACCCGATCGATGTGGACCGTGCCCTCCTTTCCGGAGGCGAGGGCATAGCTGAAGCCTTCTCTGCCGATTTCGGCGTCGACGACGGCCCGGACGACCGGGTCGTCCGAAGTGGACTGGATCTCGAGCTTGGCGTACGGAAACCAGAACGCCGCCTTTGAAGTGCGGACCTCAAACCCCTTCTTCCGGTTATTGAAGGCTACGCTTCGAATCTTCACAGCGCGCCCTCCGATTGCAGCGCCTCGATGAGCTCAAGAACTCGACGAGGGGCTTTGCCCTTCATGGGCTTCCAGTTGTCGAGGTCCCGCTTAACGACGAACCGCCGGTCCCGGTAAACGTGCACATGCCGGGGAGCGTGATCTCCCTTCCAGGCGGTGCCTGGTCAAGGCAATCCGATCCCGTATTCTCCGGATCCGGGCGGGCGCGGTGCAACCTGCAGTCGCGACACGTCGGGCGGTCCGCAGCCGCCCGGAATGGCCATTGGCCCCGCCGGGCGGGGGGCTGATAAGATGCGAGCCATGGACCTCCCGCGCTCCGATCCCGATGAAAAGGACGAGTTCGCACGGATGATGGAGGAATCGCTCGCCCCGACATTTCACCAGGAGGGGGAGACGGTCCAGGGGACGATCGTCGCGATCGGGGCCGAGGTGGCGTTCGTCGATATCGGTGGCAAGGGTGAGGCGACCATCGACGTCGAGGAGCTGGCGGACCCGGACAGCGAAGTCCAGGTGAAGGTGGGAGACACCGTCCAGGCGGTCGTCGTCTCGACCGTCGGCGGCCTGAAGCTGTCGCACAAGCTCGCCCGGGGCGCGGTCACACGGCAGCGACTGAACGATGCGTTCCGAGCCGGCCTCCCGGTGGAGGGTCATGTCGAAAAGGCGATCAAGGGGGGGTACGAGGTTCGAATCGGCGGGCAGCGCGCCTTCTGTCCGATCTCGCAGATCGACACTCGCTTCACGGACGATCCCGCGGTCCACGTCGGGCAGGGCTACACGTTCCGGATCGTCGAGTTCAAGGAGGATGGCAAGGACATCGTCGTCTCCCGGCGCGCCTTCCTCAAGGACGAGGAGAGTGAGAAGGCCGAGGCGATCCGCCGGGCCGTCGTCCCCGGGGCGGACCTGCCGGGCCGCGTGGCGTCGGTGATGGCATACGGCGCGTTCGTCGACCTCGGCGGGGGGGTCCAGGGCCTCCTCCACGTGTCGGAGATGGGCTGGTCGCGGGTGGAGAATCCGGCGGACGTGGTCCGGCCGGGTGACGCGATCACGGTCAGGGTCCTCCGCGTGGACGACGACGGCCGGAAGATCTCGCTCGGCCTCAAGCAGCTGCAGGCCGATCCCTGGTCGACGGTGGCCGGGAAGTATCAAACCGGCCAGGCGCTGAAGGGGAAGGTCACCCGCATCGCCGACTTCGGCGTCTTCGTGGAGCTGGAGCCGGGGATCGAAGCGCTGGCCCACGTCTCCGCGTTCGCGCCGACGGGGAAGCGGGATGGATGGAAGGCGGCCGTCCCGCCGGGGGCCACGGTCGCGGTCGAGATCCTGAGCATCGATCCGGAGAAGAAGAGGATCGGAGTCGCGGTGCTGGAGGCCGGGTCGGTAAGGGCCCAGGGTGCGACCGGGCATGCCGCCGAGTCCCAGGCCCCGCAGCCTCAGCCCCGCGTGGAGATCGTGGCCGGGGCCCGCCTCACGGGGAAGGTGGAGCGTATCGAGAAGTACGGTGTCTTCGTATTCCTGGCGCCCGGGCGCACGGGTCTCATCCACCTCTCGGAGACCGGGGTCGACAGGGGGGGCGACCTGCGGAAGGCGTTTCCGCTCGGGAGCGAGGTCGAGGTGATCGTGCTCGAGGTCGACCCGGCGGGGCGACGGATCCAGCTGAGTCGCAAGGCGGTCCTCGAGGCCGGGGAGAAGAGTGAAGTCCGCGAGTACGCGGCCCAGCAGGACCAGGCGCAGGCCGAGGGCTTCGGCTCGCTTGCCGACAAGCTCCGGGCGGCGATGCGGCCGTCGAAGAAATAGGGGTCGGGACACGATTCGCGGTACGGCCACTTCGCCGGGAGGGCCGGCTGACAGCGGACGCGGGACCCGATCCGTAATAAAATCGCTGGCCTGACTCGATGATAAGGAGCCCTGCCCATGCCGAAGACCGGTTTGCTCGTGGTCGCCGCCGCGGTCGCCGTGCTCGCGGCCACGCCGTTGAAAGCCGAGAACCCCTTGCTCCAGAAGTGGTCCGGACCGTACGGCGGGGTGCCGCCGTTCGACAAGGTCAAGGTCGCGGACTTCAAGCCGGCGCTCGAAGCCGCGATGGCCGAGAACCTGAAGGAAATCGACGCGATCGCGAAGAGCCCGGCCAAGCCCGACTTCGAGAACACCATCGCCGCGTTCGAGCGGGCGGGAAAAGCCCTCGAGCGGATCTCCCCGATCTACAACGTCTTCAGGTCCACGATGAGCACGGACGAGTTCCAGAAGGTCGAGACGGAGATGGCGCCCAAGCTCGCGGCCTTCAACGATCAGATCGTCCAGAACAGGGAGCTGTTCTCGCGGATCGCCGCCGTCTATGACGCGCGCGAGTCGAGCGGCCTGACGCCGGAGCAGAAGCGGCTGGTCTGGCTGGACTACACGACCTTCGTCCACGCCGGGGCGCGCCTCGAAGGGGCCGCACGGCAGCGCGTGGCGGAGATCAATCAGAGGCTCGCGACCCTGTTCACCACGTTTTCCCAGAACCTCCTGGCGGACGAGACGGACTACGTGCTCTACCTCGAGAAGGAATCGGATCTCGCGGGGCTGCCGACCGGGGCGCGGGCCGGGGCCGCGGAGGCCGCCGAGGCGCGCGGGCGCAAGGGGCAGTGGGCGATCCTGAACACGCGCTCGAGCATGGAGCCGTTCCTCACGTACGCCGATCGTCGCGATCTGCGCGAGAAGGTATGGCGCACCTACTACAGCCGCGGCAACAACGGCGACGCGAAGGACAACAACGCCACGATCTCCGAGGTCCTGAAGCTGCGTGCCGAGCGGGCGAAGCTCCTGGGCTACGCGACGCACGCGCACTGGCGGCTCGAGGATTCGATGGCGAAGACTCCCGAGCGCGCCATGGAGCTGATGGAGGCGGTCTGGAAGCCGGCGGTCGCCCGCGTGCGCGAGGAAGTCGCCGACATGCAGGCGGTGGCGGACGCGGCGGCCGCCCAGGGGGGCACGAGGGTCACGATCGAGCCGTGGGATTACCGGTACTACGCCGAGAAGGTCCGCAAGGCCAGGTACGACCTCGACCAGAACGCCGTCACGCCGTACCTGCAGCTCGAGAAGATGCGTGAGGCGATCTTCTGGAACGCCGGCCGGCTCTTCGGGCTGCAGTTCAAGCCGACCAGGGGCGTTCCGATCGCACATCCGGACATCCGCGTGTGGGAGGTGACGGACGCCGCCGGGAAGCACGTCGGGCTGTGGTACTTCGACCCGTACGCGCGCCCCGGCAAGAGATCCGGCGCCTGGATGAACGCGTACCGCAACCAGTCGAAGTTCGACGGTGTCGTGACGACGATCGTGTCGAACAACGCCAACTTCGTCAAGGGAAAGCCGGGGGAGCCGGTCCTGATCAGCTGGGACGACGCGTCGACGATGTTCCACGAGTTCGGGCACGCGCTGCACGGGCTCCTGTCGTCCGTGAACTACCCGTCCCTCTCCGGGACCGACGTCGCGCGCGACTTCGTCGAGTTCCCGTCGCAGCTGCTCGAGCACTGGATGTCCGTGCCCGAGATCCTCAACCGCTTCGCCCTGCACTACAAGACGGGCAAGCCGATCCCGAAGGATCTGGTGGAGAAGATCGACCGCGCCTCCAAGTTCAATCAGGGGTTCATCACGGTGGAGTACCTCGCCGGCGCCCTGGTCGACATGAAGCTCCATCTCGCGGCCACGGCGGACGGGACGATCGATCCCCAGGTCTTCGAGCGCGAGACGCTCACAGCGCTCGGCATGCCGAAGGAGATCGTCATGCGCCATCGCACGACCCAGTTCAGCCACATCTTCTCGAGCGACGGCTACTCCGCCGGCTACTACAGCTACCTCTGGTCCGACACGCTCTCGGCCGACGCCTGGGAGGCGTTCGTGGAGGCCGGCGGACCGTACGACAAGGCCGTCGCGAAGCGCCTGCGCGACAACGTCTTCTCGACGGGGAACACCATCGATCCCGCCGAGGACTATCGCAATTTCCGCGGCCGGGACCCGGGGATCGCGGCCCTGATGCGCAAGCGCGGGCTGCCGATGACGGCGGAGCAGGGCGGGGGGAAGGCCTCGGAATAGAATCGTCCGGAGGGCCGGCCATGCTCAGGCTCTACCATCACCCTCTGTCCACCTTCTCGCAGCGGGTGCGCATCGCGCTGCTCGAGAAGCGCATTCCCGCCGAGCTGATCGAGGTCGACCTCCTGGCGCGCGCCCAGTTCCAGCCGGAGTACCTGTCGAAGAACCCGTACGGACGGGTGCCGGCGATCGACGAGGATGGCTGGGTGCTGTACGAGTCGACGGCGATCCTGGAGTACCTCGAAGCCACAAGGCCCTCGCCGCCGCTCCTGCCGCCGGACCCGCGCGGCCGGGCGCGCGTGGGGATGCACATGAAGCTGTGCGACCTCGAGTTCGCCGGGCCGGCCCGGACCATCCTCGTTCCCAAGCGGTTCCTTCCGAGAGAGCGCTGGAACCTCGAGCCGATGGAGAAGGCCAGGGTGAAGATCGAGAAGCACCTGTCGATCCTGGAAGGGGAGATCCAGGGGAAGGAGTATCTGGCCGGCGACCGGTTCACGCTGGCGGACGTGTGCTACGCGCCGTTCCTGCAGTTCCTCCCGACTCTGGACGTGACTCCAGGCCCGGCGGTCCAGTCCTGGGCCGGGCGCGTCGTGGAGCGCCCCAGCGTCAGGGAGACCCGGCCCGCCCGGTGAAGCCTCGCTAGAAGCTCGTGAACAGCAGATGATTGTTGGCGCTCTGCGCGCTCGTGACGATGCCCTTGGTCGTCAGGTTGAACAGCGCGTCGCGGACCTGCTGCGCCGTCGCCCCCGGGTTTCCCTGGAGGTACAGAGCGGCCACGCCGGCGGTGTGCGGTGTCGCCATCGACGTGCCGCTGATGATATTCGTCGAGGTGTCCGTCAGCCACCACGCCGACGTGATGTTCACGCCGGGGGCGAACCAGTCGACGCACGAGCCGAAGTTCGAGAAGCTCGCCCTGCCGTCGGCTGCGTCGGTCGCGCCGACGGTGATCGCCTGCGTCACGCCGGACGGGGAGCCGGCGCAGGCGTCCGCGGTGTCGTTGCCGGCGGCGACGGCGTAGGTGACGCCGTCGGCGATCGAGTTGCGCACGGCCTGGTCGAGCGCCGCCGACTGGCCGCCGCCGAGGCTCATGTTCGCGACCGCGGGTGCGCCCGGGGCGTGGTTGCCCGTGACCCAGTCGACGCCGGCGATCACGCCCGAGGTGAGCCCGATGCCGGCGCAGTTGAGCACGCGCACGGCGACGAGCCGCACGCCCTTGGCGATCCCGTAGGTCGCCCCGCCGATGGTCCCGGACACGTGCGTGCCGTGCCCGTTGCAATCGTCGGAGCTCAGTCCGGCGGTGACGGCGTCGAAGCCGTGCACGGCGCGCCCGCCGAACTCGGCGTGGGTCTTCCGGATGCCCGTGTCGATCACGTAGGCGGTCACGCCCGTCCCGGTGGCGGTGTACGTGAACGTGCCGGAGAGCGGCAGCGCGCGCTGGTCGGTGCGGTCGATGCCCCACGTCGCGCCGGGCTGCGTGGTGACGGCCCGCATCGTCTGGTCGCGCTCGACGTAGGCCACGCGCGCGTCGTTGCGCAGGGCGTCGAGGGCGCCTGCGGGCACGAGAGCCGAGTAACCCTGCAGCGCCTGCGTGTAGACGAAGCCGACCTGGAGTCCGAGCCGCACGGAGTGCACGGCGGCGACCAGCGCGGGATCCGCGCCGGGCTTCAGCACGACGATGTACCCCTGTGGGGAGTCCACGTCGGCCGAGGCGACTGGGACGAACGCGAGCGCGGACAGCGTGAGGACGACGATGGCGAGACGCCGCATGGTGTGTCTCCTCCTGGTATCGAACCCCGGTTGACGGAACGGCCCTCAGAATGCCGGGCGCCAAAATGCGCCGGGACGCACAGGCCCGCAATCGGGGAAACCGCTGGATCGAAGCGGGGAAAAACCTGAACGCGAGGCCGGGGTTTCTCCGATGTCGCTGGTCCAGGGCATCCAGATAAGAGCCGGATGGCCGCCGATCACTTCGCGTCGTAGCCCGCCACGATCCATTCCGTGTGGGTGTAATACACGGGAGACCACGTCGTTCCGCTGGTGAAGACCCGGCCGCTGCTCCAGGCGATGCCGCCGCCGTTTTCGATGGACCCCGAGATCCCGGCCTGCATGAGGCGCTCTCCGTTCGCCGCGTCGAACGATTGGACGCTCCCCCCGACGACGGAGACCGTGCCGCCGCCGGCCGCGATCTTCATGCCTCCCCCGGGCGAATCCCACAGGATCTCGCCGCTGGCGGCGGCGTAGGCCCGGAGCCCGGAGCCCACCCCGGATGCGAAGACCCGACCGCCTTCCGCGGCGAGCGCCGCGACGGGGCCGCCGGTGTCGGTCTGCCATAGAGGGGCCCCTGTATCCGCATCGAAGCCGCTCATCCGGGGTCCGGCGGCGTCGGTCACCACGGCGAAGACGACCCCCGCCGAGGCCGCGACATGCAGGGAGCGTGCCGATTCCGTGTCGCCGAGCGGCTCCGTCTCCCAGGAGGGCGCCCCCGTCTGGGCGTCGTAGGCGCGGAGATGGAGGCCGCCCGCGGCATCGCGCCCCATGGCGAACACCAGATTGCCGTGAATCGCGATCGATCCACCGACATCGGAGTAAGGAGAGATCGAGCCGCCGGCCTCGGCTTCCCAGGCGACGACGCCGGTTTCGGCGTCGTACGCTCGCAGGACGGGACGGGTCGGCCATCCGCCGCTCACGAAGACACGGCCGGCATGGGCGACGATTGCCTGGGTGGATCCCTCCCCGTCGCGCCGGTCCTCCCAGACACGCACCCCTGTATCGGCGTCGAAGGCGCAGACCAGGATGGCCTTCCCGGGATAGGCGGTGTTCAGGTTGCCGATGCCGGCGACGAAGACCATGCCGCCGCGTGCCGTGATGTCCTTGGCGTGATCGTCCCAGTGGGTTCCGAGACACACGTTGTGCCACAGGATCTGCCCGGTTCGGTTGTCGTAGCCCACGACATGGATCATGGCGTCGCTGGACGGTGAGAACCTGAAGGGCCCAGCCCCGGCCGCGAAGATCTTCCCCCGGTCCGCGGTGATCGGCCCGGCGTACGTTTTTTCCCATCCGAGATCGATCCGGTTCAACCAGGTGATATCTCCCGTAGCTGCGAAGGCGCTCCGCTCCGAGCCCCCGGCAACGGCCATGATGAGGACGAGCGCGACACGCGCCCAAACGGACGCAACGACCGACTTTTCCGCTCGCATCGGCATTCCCTCCCGTTGAACTGCCGAACGATGTGCCGCGAGCCTGTCGGCCGCAAGCAGGTGATCCCCGCATTTGCGAGCCGGTGAATCCCCGGTATGTCCAGGAGGGAGGGGAACGCGGTACTTCCGCTCCGGGATGCTGCGATAATCGGTCGGGCGAAGGTAGGCAATCGCGAAGGGCCAGGGTGGGGACATGGACGGCTTCAGCTACCTGTCGGTGATGGTCTCGATCGTCCTGGGGCTGGGGCTCACGCAGCTCTTTGCGGGGATCGGGAACCTGGTGCAGATACGGCGGCGGGTCAGGCTCTACTGGCTGCACAGCCTGTGGGTGCTGCTGCTCATCGTCCTGCACCTGCACATGTGGTGGTCGTTCTGGGCGCTGCGCGGGGTGGCCGACTGGACGTACGCCATCTTCGTCTACGTCCTGATAGGGCCCGGGGCGCTGGTGATCGCCAGCCACATCATCATTCCCGAGCTCATCGATAACCGGATCGACATCGAGCGGCACTACTTCGATACCAGCCCGCTGTTCTTCGGCATCCTGACGGTGGCCGCGGCCTGGGCAATGTTCCTCGAGCCGATCATGGGGCTGCGGGCATTCTTCGTGCCGTTCCGCATCCTGCAGGTGATCGCCGTGGCGACCTTCGCCTCGTGCTCGGCCTCGAAGGACCGGCGGCTCCACGCCGCCGCGATCACCCTGATCGTCCTGCTGCTGGTGATCGGGATCACGATCGACCGGGTGTCGCTGGGGCAGTTCAAGCTGCGGCAGGGGCTTCGCAGGCACGGCGCAAGCCAATCCGGTTATCCCGAGCGCAGCATCGCCTCGGCGGCGTCAGTCCCGCTCTGGTAGGCCCCGTGCGCGTCCCCCGCCCAGGCGATCGAGATCGCCTCGCCCGCGAAGAAGAGGCGGCCGTCCAGGGGGCGGCCGAGTGCGGCACGGGCGTCGGCGTGGCCGGGGAGGGGTGCCGAGTAGGTGCCGCGGGTGAGGTCGTCCTGGTTCCAGCCGGTGCGCGCCCTGGTCCTTAGCGCATCGCGGACCGACGTCCCGAAGATGCCGGCGAGGGTGTCGAGGGCGAACTCCTCGACGGCGCGGCCGCCGGCCTCTTCGAGGCGGCGCGCCAGGTCCCCGTCGAGATAGCAGGTCGCGCCGTCCCAGCCGGGCGGCCAGATCTCGACGTCCATGGCGTCGCCGCCGTGCCCGGTCATCGCCGTCAGGAAGGCGGGGCCCTCGAGGCCGGTCACGTCGCGGGTGAATTCAAGCCCCACCTTCAGCGCCCGGGCCATCGGGAGCGCCTCGATCGCCCGCAGCTTCCAGTCGGGGAGGCGCGGCGCGAAGGCGATCGCCTCGGCCCGCAGGACGCCGGTCGAGACGGTGACGAGGATCTGCGGCGCCTCGGCGGCGCCGGCGTCCGACTCGACGCGCGGGCGCGCCCCGGTCAGGGCGATGCGGCGCACGCGCGTGCCCAGGGTCACCGGCACGTTGGCGAAGACGCGGCGCACCAGCGCCCCGAAGCCGTCGCGCACCGGGCGGTCCTCGCCGATCCACCGGTAATTGGCGAAGTCCCGGGTCGAGGCGTGCCGGGGCTCGATCCCCATCTTGGCCGTGAAGGCGTGCGCCGCGTAGGCCGCGGCGGGGTGGGCCCGGTCGATGACCTCCGAGACCGGCCGATCGGCCCCGTCGCCGGCGCCTGCGCGGCCGGCGAGCCGGACGGCGGCGAAGGTGCGCTCGCGGAACTCCACGGCCGCCTGCTCCTCGGCCGGAGACATCCTGGCGCCGTCGACGTAGATCCCCCCGGACGCCGCCTCGCGCGCGTATACGAACCCCTGGTCGTCGGCGATGCGCGTGAACGGGTTCTCGTCCGGGGAGTGCAGCCAGTGGCAGCCTTGGTCCCAGGGCCGTCGGAAGGTCGTCGCGTCGGTGCAGGCGCGGCCGCCGACGCGATCGCGCCCTTCGAGAACCAGGACGCGACGTCGCGCCGCGAGCAGCCGACGGGCCGCCGCCAGGCCGGACACCCCGGCGCCCACGATGATGGCGTCGTACGAAGACATGAGAACGGGAATCATAGCGCCTGCGGCACCGTTGCCGCGCCGCGGGCGGTCGCCGCTCAGCGCCGGGCGGCGCGCGGGCCTTGCGACCCGGAGGGGCCGCCGTGTAGCATCCTTGCCAAGAGCGAGAAGGAGACATCATGAAACTCCCGACGGCCGTGGCGCTGGCCCTGGTGTCCTGCTGCTTCAACCCCGCGATCGCCCTCGACGAGCCGGCCAAGCCGGAGAAGAGGTCGAAGCTGCACACGCCCGCCGAAATCTTCGACATTCTCGAGAAGTCTTCCGTGGTCTACGAGCTCGATGTCGACAAGGACATTGCGACGCAACCGACGGAGAAGGGACGTGTGCTGTCGGACTACACCTACCTCAAGTCGTCGGCGGATGGCGCGAGCACGCTCACGACGCTGCCGCTTTCCCCCGACGGCAACAGGGTGCTGAAGGAAGGCCTGGACGCCTTCGAGAAGAAGGACTATGAAAAGGCGCTGAAGCTGTACACCAAGGTCCACGAAATGGACCCGGAGTATCACCACGCGCTGACGCTGATCGGAGACATCCACTACTTCCAGGGGGACCTCAAAGAGGCGATGTCCTGGTTCGAGAAGGCGATCGACAGGAATTTCGCCGACTATGCCGCCCACTGGTTCCTCGCGGACGCCCTGTGGAAGACGGGGAAGCGGGGGGAGGCGGTGCGCAGGATGACGACCGCGCATCTTTTCAATGTCAATCATCAGATGATGCGCGACCGCCTCGCGGCCATGCGCAAGGAGATCAAGCGCCCCTGGAACGACTGGACCTTCAGCCCCAGGTACAGGGTCGAGAAGGTCGAAGGGAAGGTGAAGGTAGTCTTCCAGGAAGACTGGATGCCGTACGCCATCGTGAAGGCGGTCTGGGCCCACGAGCCCGGCTACAAGGAAGCGACCGCAGGGCCGGACTACGAGAAGCTCATCGTCTGCATGGAGGAGGAGAAGGAGGGCCTGCTGGCGATGTACGTGGTCCACGGGAAGGACAAGGAGTTCAAGACCCTCAGGGCGATCATCGACGGGGGCTATATCTCGGAGATGATCGACTACGAGATCATGGCCGGAAAGGCCCCCGAGGCGATCGTTCTCATGCCGCGCGACTCGTTCACCCGGCTCGTGGAGTACGTGGACAGGTTCCATTGAGCGGCCTCGGCGCCGTCTGGGCTCCTGCCCGCCCGTGGCGAACCGTTCAGCCGGCTTCCAGCGCGTCCTTGATGCACCTCAGCTGGTCGTCGTGCTCGCGCGTCCATCCCTTCACGATGTGCGCGATGTCGTCGCGGGTCAGGTGCCAGGACAGGGGTGCGTCGGCGTCGCGCAGCGTGAAGGTGAAGGACAGGACGTCCACCCTGCCGGCCCACTCCGACTGGAGGAAATCCACGTCCATGTCGTCCCGCAGCGCCTGGCTGGTCGTCCGGACGTTCAGGAGCGCGTCGATGGGGCCGAAGGTCGCGTAGCGGAATCCATGACCGCTGCGCGCCGGCCGGTCGCGCAGCTCCGAGGCGCGGATCTGGATCAGAATCACCTTCGGCCTCGTTCCGGGGTCCGTTCGGGTCATCTCGAAGTGGGCGGGTAGGACGTCGCGCAGGAAATCGATCGCGCTGACCACGCCGTGATTGTCGTAGTAGCCGCCGTCCCCCAGGTGATAGGCCGCGCCGTCCGGGACGGCCCCCGCGGCCGGCCGCGCCATCGGGCTGACGAAGGGGAAGGTCGCCGAGAGCCTCACCGCGGTGGCGATCGGCATGTCGGCGCCGGGATGGGCGTCCAGGAAGTTCTTCACCCGCCACACGGCGCCGCCCGGGCCGTCCTCCGGCGCGCACGGCCCGGGCGCCTCGGGGCGGCCCCGGGCCCGCATCAGGCTCATCGGCGCCAGCAGCAGACGCTCGCCGGTTTCGGCCTCGGTGGTGTTGAAGATCTGGATCGGGCGCCGGCCTGCTCCAGCGTCCCCAGCCCACCGCCTGAGCGTGGCCTCCTTGTCCTGCATGCGCCGGATCCAGCTCTGCTCCAGGGCCCATCCCCGATCGCGCGTCTCGTCCAGGATGTGGAGTCCCTGCCAGATGTCCCGGTAGACGATTCCCCACGCGGTCGCGGACAGGCTGGATCGGCCGGCCTGGTCCCTGAGCCGCTCCAGGTCGACCTTCCCGTCGGGGGCCCGTCCATCCCGGTAGGCGTCGACGAAATAGAGCGCCCCGAGGCCGCCGCCGGAAACGGTGCTCAGAAAGACCAGCGACTCGCCGAATCTCGGGGTGGCGTCCTGGATCCGCGTGAGGACTTCCGCGGTCCAGCGCGCCGCGGTGATCCCGCCGCCGCTGGCCGTCACGACGACAAGGACGGGGGACGGCCCCGGGGCCCGTGACGATCTCCAGGCCTCGTACGCCTGCTGCGGACTCGGCGGGGCGGAGGCCGGGGGGGACCCGGCGGCCGCCGTCGTCACGGAATAATAGTGATCGACGCCCGACAGCCGGTAATCCAGCCCCACCAGGACGGCGATCAGCAGGAGCACCGGCACGCGGAACGTGTCGAGAAACGCCGCCGCCAGGGTCAGGGCGAGGCCGACGATGACGGCGAGGATCAGGATCAGCAGGAGAGACGGCCCCCCCGAAGCCCAGACGGGATGAAAGCACCAGTAGCCGGTGAAGTAGAGGACGTACCAGAGCAGGAGGAATCCGACAGCACCGCGCACACGCGACAAGAGCGTCGCAGGGGCCGCCGTCCGGGCCCTGCCCAGGAGGATTCGTTCCGGGGACTCCCGCGGGCTCATGCTCCTGAGCTTCTGGAGAGCCCATTGGTGCGGCACCTCGGGGCGATGCGTCGCCCAGGTGGCCGACAGGGGGCGCGCCAGGCCGGCGCTCAGGAAGCGCAGCCCGAATGCCGCGCCGACTCCCAGGGCCGCGCGCCCGAGGTTCTTCAGCAACCGTC
Source organism: Candidatus Polarisedimenticolia bacterium (assembly GCA_036001465.1). Lineage (NCBI taxonomy): Bacteria > Pseudomonadati > Acidobacteriota > Candidatus Polarisedimenticolia > Candidatus Polarisedimenticolia bacterium. Next base: position 91,678 of record DASYUH010000060.1, on the reverse strand, counting down.
CCGCGTCCCGGCCCAGGAAACCGATGCCCCCCTCTCTCGCCAGGGGAGCGGACTTCCAGACGACCACCCCGATGAGGAACACGGCCAAAAGCAGGAACAGGGCGGGACGGTAGGTCCACCGGTCGTGATCCGGAAACCGGCAGGCGCTGTAAATCTGGTGCGTCCAGACATGCGGCCGGGTCCGCAGCCAGCGCCATGGTCCTTGCGCCCGGCGCTCCTTCGGGGCTCGCGCATGCGCCGGCTGCCGGCCGAAGCGGGAGGGGGTGCGGTAGAAGCCGAGCCTCGCCTTGTAAGGGATCCAGTCCAGAAGCAGAGCGATGGAGAACATGACGACCCAGGCGGCGAGGGTCGCGACCAGGGCGACCAGCGAGATGTGCCACGGACCAAGCACGCCGAGATTTCCGATCATGTCCCTGCCGAACGTGACCAGAGCGGCCGGCAGGATCAGGCCGATGAACAGGCCGAGCAGGATCGGGAAACGGCAGAAGAACAGGTACTGCACGAGGAAGAACCGCTTCTGGAGGTGCCGGACGAGCAGGATGATCGCGACGAGGGCGGCGACGCCGAAGAACGGCATCACGAGGCGTCCTTGTCCGCCGTGGAAAGGTCCTCGTCTATGGCACGGATGATGCCATCGGCGACAAAGATCCTGTTGCGGGGTCGTCCCGTGGCCTCGGTGAGAATTCCGGCGCGCACCAGCTTGCCGATGTTCTGGGAGGCCGCCCGCTGCGTCACTTTCAGCTGCCTGGCTGCTCCGGGCACCGTGATGGCAGGGTGATGGAACAGCCCGTCGACCAGTTTGAGGAGCAGTGCCGACGAGCGGGCTTGCTGAAGGCCGGCCTGATACTCATCGCGAAGCGCACGCAACCGGGCCGCACGCTGGATCGCATCGAGCGATTGTTCGAGGACCCCCGACAGGAAGAACTGCACCCAGGACTCCCATTGACCCTTCTGGCTGACGGCGAGCAGGAGGCGATAATAGTCCTGCCGGTGCCGCTCGAAGAACGCGCTCAGATACAGAAGCGGCGAAGGAAGGACTTTCCACTCGCAGAGCAGCAGGCTGACGAGCAGGCGTCCGATCCTGCCGTTGCCGTCGAGGAAGGGATGAATCGCCTCGAACTGGTAGTGAATCATCGCGAGACGAACCAGCACCGGCAGGTCGCTCTCAGCGTACAGGTACCTTTCGAGAGCGTCGAGCGCTGCATGCATATCGGCGACCGGCGGAGGGACGATGATGGCGTCGTTCAGCTTGCTCCCGGCCGGCCCAATCCAGTTCTGGGATCGACGGAACTCGCCCGGTGTCAGGTGCGACTCGCGCACTCCCGTCATGAGGATGCGGTGCATTTCGCGAATGAGCCTCAGGCTGAGGGGCAGCTCGCGATTCGGGGCGAGAGCCGCCTCCATCGCCCTGACGTAATTGGCGACCTCTCGAACGTCGGTCGCCCTGGCGGGCAGGGACGGGGCTGCCTCGAAGAAGAAGAGATCCGAGAGTGAGGCCTGGGTCCCCTCGATCCGGCTCGACAGGACGGCCTCGCGCCGGATGAACGGATGGATCAGCAGGTAGGGGTTTGGAAGGGTTGCGCCGACGCCGGCCAGGCGCCCGATCGCCCGCTCCGCTTCAGAGAGTCGAAGGACATGGGATCGGTCGAGATCGAGCTGCGGCGGGAGGGGGTTTGGCACGAAGGCCCAATACCCGGCCGGAGCCCGAACCAGCCTTCCTGCCCTATCTGACTGAAAGGCTTCGTCTTGCATCTTGCGATACCCAAGTGCTCCAACTCGGAGCCAATGATACTTTCAGGGCTGATTGTATCGCAAGAGTTGCGGATTGCGGGCTCTACTGGAAATCCCTCGGGATCGTGTCCTCCCATGTCTTCTCGCGGACGAGCGTGCCGTCCTTGAGGAGCCGGCGGACGTAGGTGTAGTAGAAGTTCTCGCGGTCGCTTTTGAAGGTCAGGCGGGCCTCCCATCGCAGGGTTCGATCGGCGAGCTGGACGGTCGTGCTGTACTCCCCCGTGACCGAAGTCGCCTCGGGGTGCTCGTCCTGCGCCTCGTGGGTGATCGACTCGGTGGTCCTTTCGGTCCCCCAGGGGTACTTCGAGCCGCCGGCGTTCGTCGCGACGATCCGGGTGGCGCGGCGCGGCGGCATCCGATCGATCGAGGCGATCTCGCCGTATCCGGACACGGTCCCGGCGTCGAGGGTGCCGAAGCCGGCGAGCGGCGGGGGATCCTCCTCGGGAGGGAGGAACTTCGGCACGGGGCGATCGCCGGGGGGGACGACGGGGAGGAGGAGCCGCGAAGGGGCGTCGCCGCCCAGGTGCAGGGCGTTGGTCATCTTGTAGGGGGTCGGCCAGATCATCGGCCACATGGCGTTTCCGACGGCGAGGCGCATGCGGTGCCCCTTCTCGAAGACCCAGGAGGTGAAGTGCATCTCGATGTCGAGGGGGACGACCTGCCCGGCCTCGAGACGCTTCGGGTCGCGGGCCGACTCGCGGTGCGCGCCGTTGAAGCCGGCGCCGGCGACCAGGGTCACGCTGCCGTCCTGGGCGACGTCCGACAGGCGCACGAACCAGTGGGCCATGGGGGCGTAGGCGGCGACGTTCAGGATGGCGTGCGGCAGGCCGAGGATCTCGACCTCCTCCTCGAGAGGGTCGGAGTCGTAGACCAGGCTGAAGGCGTCGGCCGGGCGCTGGTCGGGGGCCACGTCCCCCCACCACATCACCGGGCCGCCCGGCTCGGTGCCCGAGGTCGGCACGTAGCGCAGCCAGTGCGCGGCGCGCGCGGACGGCGGCGCCGCGCCGAGCGTGTGGTTGGGCTGCGGGTAGAGCGTGCGCGTCTGGATGCGGGCGATCGGCCAGCCGTCCTCCCAGCGCCACGCTCCGGGGACCTCCTTCAGGTCGGTCTCGGGGGGGTGCCAGCGCCGCACGTAGACCGCGAAGCGCGGCTCGGACATGATCCCGGTGTCCTTCCCCTTCAGCCACTGGTCGTACCAGCGGACCGCCTCGTGGCGCCATTCCATCTGGGGTTTCGGGTAGGCGTCGTGCGGGAAGGCGTGCGACCAGGGGCCGACCATCGCCTTGACGGGGGACTTCATGTTTTCGAGCATGCGCGGCACGCTGTCACGGTAGCCGTCGTACCAGCCGCCGATCACGAAGGTCGGGATCTTGATCGAGTCGTAGCGCGTCTTCAGGGCGGTGCGGTCCCAGAACGGTCCGTCGCGCTGCTGGCGCTTGTAGGTGAGCATCCACGGCCTAGTGTCGAAACGGTCCCGGAAGAACGCCTCGTCGATGACGTAGTCGGGGGCCCCGGGCATGGCGTTCGCCAGGTCCATGCTCATCTCCCACGAATCGACGTGCATGCCGCCGTCCATGAAGTGCACGTCGTCCTGGTACAGGTCGTCGGTCGCGTCCACCGCGATGATCGCCTTGAGCGCCGGCGGGTTGCGCATCGCCATGTGGATCGAGTTGAAGCCGCCCCACGAGATGCCGAACATGCCGATCTTGCCGGTCGAGAACTTCTGTTTCGCCAGCCAGGCGATCACGTCCTCGCCGTCCTTCTGCTCCTGCTCGGAGTACTCGTGCTCGATGAGGCGCCCCTCGCTGTTGCCGGTCCCCCGGATGTCGACGCGCGCCACCGCGTAACCGCGCTTCACGAAGTAGCCGTACAGACCGGGCCGCTCGCCGCGCCCCTCGGTCTTGCGATACGGCAGGTACTCGAGCAGGACCGGAAAGCGGTCCTTCGGCTTCCCCCCCTTCGGCAGGTACAGGTCGGCGGCCAGCCGGACGCCGTCCCGCATCGGGATCCAGGCCTCCTGGAAGGCGATCTCGTAGATGGGAGGGGAGGCTTCGGCGGCGGCCGAGGGAGTCGGGGCCCCGGTGGCGGCGAGGCCGCGGGAGGGTGCGAGGCCGCCCGCCAGTGCCACTGCCAGGGCCGCGGCGAACACGAGGGACGATCGCATGCGCATGCATCTCTCCAGAGTAGGGATGTCCGGGCGCAGTCTATCAGGCGGCAGTCGCCTGGGAACCGCTACCCTGCCATCCGAACCCGGCTTGTTTCATCCTGCGGATTGGGCCAGAATGCGCCGGGATCCGAACCTGCCGTCTCTGCCTGCCGGAGCGGCGCCACCCTATTCCCGAGAGGAACGATGGACATGCGAACCGTGATGGTCCTTGGGGTCATGGCCCTTCTCTGCGCGCCCGCATTCGGCAGCACGGAGGAGATGCGCGGGGTGTACGTCGGCGACATGGATCGCAACGCCGATCCGTGCAGCAACTTCTACGACTACGCCAACGGGAGCTGGCGGGCCGCCAACCCGATTCCGGACTCGATGACGCGCTGGAGCCGGCGCTGGGCGGCGGGGGAGACGGCCAAGGATCAGCTGAAGACGATCCTCGAGGAGGTGTCGGCGAAGAAGGACTGGAGGAAGGGGAGCGTCGAGCAGCAGATCAGCGACTACTACGGGGCGTGCATGGACCAGGCGCGCGTCGATGCGCTGGGAATCACGCCGGTCGAGCCGCTTCTGGCCGACATCGACTCGATGAAGGGCCGGGCGGACGTGCAGAGGATGATCGTGCGGCTGCACGAGCAGGGGATCTTCGTGCCGTTCGGCCTGGGGGCCAACTCGGACAACCACGAGCCGACACAGGTCGTCGCCAACATCTACGCGGCCGGCCTCGGACTGCCGGACCGGGACTACTATTTCAAGACCGAGGATCGCTTCAAGGAGGCGCGGGAGAAGTACCGGGCCCACGTCGCCAACCTGTTCGGGCTGGCGGGGTACGACGAGGCGGCGGCGGCCAAGGCGGCGGAGACGGTGTTCGGCTTCGAGACGAAGCTGGCCGACGCGTCGCTCGACAACGTGGCGCTGCGCGACCCGAAGAACACCGACCACAAGACCCGCTTCGCCGATCTGCAAAAGCTCGCGCCGCGGCTCGACTGGGACGGATATTTCAAGGCCGGCCGCCTGCCGAAGGCCGACCTGAACGTGCGGGAGCCGAAGTTCCTGCAGGAGGTGGACCGTCGGCTCGGCGAGACCCCCCTGCCGGAGTGGAAGACCTACCTCAAGTGGCAGGTGCTCCACGCGGCGGCGCCGGATCTCTCGGCGGCGTTCGTGGACGAGAACCAGGCGTTCTACGGGAAGTACCTGGGCGGGGCGAAGGAGATCAAGCCGCGCTGGAAGCGCTGCGTGGAGTCGACCGACCAGGTCCTGGGGGAGGCGCTGGGCCGGAAGTACGTCGAGCGTTACTTCCCGCCGGCGGCCAAGGCGCGGATGCAGGACCTGGTGAAGAACCTGCTCGCGGGGATGAAGGAGACGATCGACGGCCTGGAATGGATGGGGGCGGAAACGAAGACGAAGGCGCTCGAGAAGCTCGCCACGTTCAATCCCAAGATCGGCTATCCCGACAAGTGGAAGGACTACGGCAAGGTCGACATCCGCCGCGACGCGCATTTCGCGAACCTGACGGCCGGCAAGAGGTTTCTGGTGCGGGACGACTGGGCGCAGATCGGCAAGTCGGTCGATCGCGGCCGCTGGGGCATGACGCCACCGACGTCGAACGCCTACTACAACCCCCTGTTGAACGAGATCGTGTTCCCCGCCGGCATCCTGCAGCCGCCGGCGTTCGACATGAACGCGACGGACGCGGTGAACTACGGCTCGATCGGCGTCGTGATCGGCCACGAGATCAGCCATGGATTCGACGACTCCGGCGCGCAGTACGACGCGCAGGGCCGGCTGCAGAACTGGTGGACTCCGGAGGACCTGAAGAACTTCCAGGGGCGGACGCAGTGCGTGGTGGACCAGTTCGACGGCTACTTCATCGAGCCGAGCATCCACCACAACGGCAGGCTGGTCCTGGGAGAGTCGATCGGCGACCTCGCCGGAGCGAAGATCGCCTTTCGAGCCTGGCAGATCTCGCAGCGCGGCAAGCCGCCCGCCCCGACGATCGACGGCTTCACCCCCGAGCAGCAGTTCTTCGTGGCCTGGGGCCAGTTCCGCGGCGACGCCATCCGCCCCGAGACGCAGCGCCTGATGGTGCAGAGCGACCCGCATCCGGTCGCCAAGTACCGGGTCATCGGACCGCTGTCGAACCTGACGGCGTTCTACGACGCCTTCAGCTGCAAGGACGGCGCCTCGATGGTCCGCCCGGCCGGCACGCTCTGCGAGGTGTGGTAGGAAGGGATCGCTCCGTCGGGCGGCGTCCCGCGGCAGGGCCAGGGACGCCGCCCGACGGGCGCTAGTACTTGCGGTCCTGCCTGTTCTCTTTCGGCTTGTCGTCGTCCGGCTTGGCGTCGCCCGCCTTGTCGGACTTCGGCGCGTCCTGCTTCGGCTTCCGGCCCTTCCCCGTGTCCCCGCCAGGCTTCGCCTTGTCCCGCGCGCTCTCCTGCGCGGGCTGCGTCTTCACCGGATCGGACTTCGCCGGCGGGGTCGTCGTACCCGGGCGATTGCCCGGGTCGGAGGGGCTGTCCGGCTCGCTCGGCCCCGCGCTCGATCCGCCGGATTGCGCCGGCGAGGATCTCTGCGGAGAGCGGGCGGGGGGCTGTTTCCCCATCAGATCGTCCATGAGCCTGCGGCCGCGGCTGGGATGTGAATCGCGACCCTGGTCCTTCCGCTCCTGACCGCGGTTGGTCGCCGGTGGGGTGTTGTCGGGCGGGGCCTGCGTGTCCTCGGGCTGACTCTCCTGCGTGTCGGCTTCGGTCGTCGGCCGCCCCGGGCGGTCGTCGCGAGCCCGATCGCGGTCGTCGCGGCCCGGCGGGGCGACGCGATCCTTCGGTCCCCGGTTGCGCCAATCCTCGTCACGTGCATCCCGCTCCTGCGGCGCGTCGTCTCCCGGATTCTGATCGCGCCCGCGCACCTCGCGCTCATCCTGGCCGCGCGGGTCGCGCTCTTCCGTCACCCGGCCGCGACCGCTCCGGTCGTCCTGGTCCCTGCCATCCGGGCCCCGTCCGCGGGAGTTCCGGCCGCGAACCGGGTCGGCCCGGTAGACGACGAAGTCCTGCCCGCGCACCTTGCCGCCGCGCGACACCTCGGGCGCGTCGTCCTGCGCCACGCGGTAGCGGGGAATGGTGTGTCCGACGGCGCGGCCGACCTTTTCGACCCGCACGCCCTGGTTGATGACACGGCTGTCGATGTAGGTGTAGTTCGTGACGTTCTGGGTGACGCGGATGAGCGCCGTGTTGCGCTCGACCGGGACGATGCGGGTCCGCAGCCCGGGATCGACCAGGTAGCGCGTGCTGGCGAAGCACCACCAGGACGGCGAGATGGAGACGCTGACGCCGCCCCAGTCGAGGCCGACGCCGGCGCGCACGGTGACCTGCCACGGGAGCGGCGCCCAGCCGACGTAGCCGCCGCCTTCATGCCAGGCGACCCAGGCGGGGCCCCATTCGGTCCCCGGGACCCAGACCCAGCCGAACGAGTTGTCGAGGTGCCAGCGGCCGTAGTGATAGACCGCCCAGCCCCACTCCTCGTCGGAGGCCCAGGTCCAGCCGTAGTCGGTGTACACCCAATGACCGACCTGGTACGGGCGCCAGCCGACCTGGACGTTGTCCGGCGACCACACCCACCCGGGGCCCGTGACGAAGACCCACCTGCCGTGCGGCGCCAGATCGTTGTAGAACGGCTGGTCCCATCCGCCTGGACGGGCGATGGGGGCCGTGGTCCCCATCGAGACGGTCTCGTGATAGCTGGTGCCCGTGGTGACGCACGCGCCGGCCAGCGCACAGCCGATCAGAATGGCCCCGATCCCTCCCCACCGCCGTATCATCATTATGTGGTCTCCCTGAGTCCGGTCTCCGAACGCGCCGGCCGCTCCCGATTCGAAGCTCGCAGCCTCGTGAAAATATAGATGTCGGATCGTGAGTCGGCACGCGCGCGCCGGAAGATTTGCGAGTTACGCCGACGACACGGGCCCGGGCGAAGGCTCGGCGGCGCGCCGGCCGGCGAGGACGACGGATTTCTGACGGCGGGAGCGCGCCGGCGCACCGATGATGGACACTGACGGACCGGTTTGCGTATCATCGCGGCGATTCGAGGAGGCTGAATCCATGGGTCTGATCCGAAGCGCATTCCTCGCCGGCTCGCAGAGCCGCTGGCTGCGCGAGCGCGCCGTCCGGTACGGCTTCGTGAAGCGGGCGGTGGCGCGCTTCATGCCGGGTGAAGATCTCGCCGCGGCTCTGGCGGCGGCGCGTCGGCTGCGAGAGAAGGGGATGGGGAGCGTCCTCACCTACCTCGGCGAGAACGTGGCGGCGCTCGGAGAGGCGCAGCAGGTCACGCGCCACTATCTCGATGTCCTGGCCCGCAACAAGGAGATGGGCCTCGATGCGGAGGTTTCCGTCAAGCTCACGCAGCTGGGGCTCGATCTCGACCCCGCCGCCTGCGAGGCGGGGCTGTCGTCGCTCCTCGAGCGGGCGCGAGCGGACGGCACCTGGATCTGGATCGACATGGAGTCGACCGCTTACACCGACGCGACGCTCGACATCTATCGCCGCGCGAAAGCGCGATTCCCGAACGTGGGGGTCTGCGTGCAGGCGTACCTGCACCGGACGGCGCGCGACCTGGACGGTCTCATCCCCCTGGGCGGGGGACTGCGGCTGGTCAAGGGGGCGTACCGCGAGCCGCCCGACAAGGCGTTTCCCAGGAAGACGGACGTGGACGCCAACTACCTGGTCCTGGCCCGAAGGCTTCTGGAAAAGGAAGCGCGCCGGGCGGGGGTGCGGGTCATCTTCGGCACGCACGACTCGGCGATGATTCGGAGCATCCAGGAGGCGGCACGGGGGGCCGGCCTGAAACCGTGCGAGGTGGAGTTCCAGATGCTGTACGGCATCCGGCGGGAGGAGCAGGAGCGCCTGGCGGCGCAGGGCCACGCGTTCCGGGTCCTGATCAGCTACGGCGACGCCTGGTTCCCCTGGTACATGCGGCGCCTGGCCGAGCGTCCCGCCAACGTCCTGTTCGTCCTGAAGAACCTGTTCGCCCGCTGAGCGTCAGCGCAAGCCGTCGACCAGGTAAAGGGTCGAGAGGACCCGCCGGTAGCTGTAGACATACGAGCGGGCGTCGTCGGACAGGTTGACGAACGACAGGTCGATCAGTCCCGCCCGGTCCGCCGGCATCAGGGTCTTGATCGGCGTCCGCTTCCCGGTCGCCAGGTCGAGGCGGTCGATCCGGCTGCCGGGGGCGTCCCGGGAGACGACGTAGAGCGAGCGGCCGTCCGAGCTCCACCTCCTTGGATTCTCGCCCGGCACGGAGCCCGGCACGATCCGTCCCTCTCCCCCCTCCACCGCGAAAACCAGCGGAGGCCCGGCGTTCATCGCCACCGCGATCTGGCGACCGTCGGGAGAGATGACGCCTGGGAGCCGGACCCCTTCCGGGGAGATCGGCTTCGGCGTTCCGTTCTCTCCGTCCATGACGTACAGGCGCATCGCTTTGCCCTTCTCGTTGCCGCTGAGCAGGAACCGCCGGCCGTCGGGAAACCAGTTCACCGAAAAAAGCGCGAGGCCGGGGACCATCACCGTACGGGCCTCGCCCGGTCCGAGCGGCAGGAGGGTGAAGTGATCCGGCTTGGCGATGGAGATCGTCGCCGCCCACTGACCGTCGGGGGAGAGGTCGGCTCCCGATCCGTCCCCCAGCCGCACGGCCGGGGATCCGTCGGTCTTGCGCACGTACACCGAGTAGCCCGAGCCCCCTCCCTGCCCCTGCTCCTCGAACAGGACCCAGTGGCCGTCGGCCGAGACGGCGCTGGGACGGGACCAGTCGAGCCAGGAAAGATCCCGCTCCGTCGCGTCCCCCGGCATGGTGCCGATAATCCCGCGGCGCGCCGTGTTCCTCATGACGAGCACCTTGCCCGAGGCCGAGACGTCCGACAGGGCGATGTCGGCGGGGGCGCCGTCCACCATCCGGACGTTTCCGGCCAGGTCGACGGCGTACACCGACCGGACGTTCCCGGTCTTGCCGGCGCTTAACCAGACCTCGTCTCGAGGAGGAGGCCGCGAACGCCCGCCGGCCGGCGAGCATCTCGTAGAGGATGCAGCCGAAGCTGAACAGGTCGGACCAGTGATCGGCCGGCAGGCCGCGCACCTGCTCCGGCGACATGTATCCGACCGTTCCGAGGACGACGCCGGACCCGGTCTCGACCCGCGTCGGGAGCCCGGTCAGCGCCCCGTCCGTCGCCGGGCCGGCGCCACCGGCAAGTGCGGCCGCCGGACCCTCGGGCCGCGCCAGCTTCGCCAGGCCGAAATCGAGGATCTTGACCCGGCCGTCGCCCGTGACGAACAGGTTCTCCGGCTTCAGGTCGCGGTGGACGATCCCCTTCTGGTGAGCCGCCGCCAGCCCCTGGGCGATCTGCCTGGCATAGTCCAGCGCCTTGCGGGCGGGGAGAGGGCCGCCGGCCAGCCTGTCGCGCAGCGTCGCCCCTTCGAGCAGCTCCTCGACGACGTACGGCGCCCCCTGGTGCGTTCCGGTGTCGAACACGGCCAGGATGTTCGGGTGGTTGAGCTGCCCCATGGCGCGCGCCTCCTGCTCGAAGCGGCGCAGCCTCTCGGGATCGGCCACGAACGAGGCCGGCAGGACCTTCACCGCCACGTCACGCGCCAGGCGGGCGTCGCGGGCGCGATACACCTCTCCCATCCCGCCGGCGCCGATGGGGCCGAGGATTTCGTAGGGACCGAGTCGGGTGCCGGGAGTCAGCGGCATGGCGCGCGGAGGATATCCTGCCTGCGGCCCGGTGATCCAGGTGCCTGACCGAGCATGGGGGCCGGTCGCGCCTACCGCACCGCGGCGAGCAGGGCCCGGGCGCGCTCTTCGACTCGATCGAACCGGCCGCCCTTGATCTCCTCGGCGTCGAACAGCGCCTGCGTGAAGCCGAGGGCGAAGGCCCCCGCGTCGAGCCAGGCGCGGGCGTTGGCCGCATCGATCCCGTGCGTCGGAACGAGCTTCAGGAACGGCAGGGGGCCGAGACAGGCGCGCACGTACGCCGGGCCGATCCCGGGTGCAGGAAACAGCTTCTGCAGCGGCGCTCCGGCGCGATGGGCGGCGAGCATCTCGGTCGGTGTGTGGCAGCCGGGGATGACGGCGACCCCCGCGGCCAGCCCGGCGGCGATGACCGCCGGATCCATGACGGGTGAAACGAGGAACCGGGCGCCGCGCTTCACGGCCGCGCGAGCCTCGTCCGTCGTCAGGACGGTGCCGGCCCCGACGATCAGCTCCTCGCGGCGCGCGAACTCCTCCACCAGGTCGAGGGCCCCCGGAATCGTCAGGGTGAACTCGACGATCCGGAAGCCGCCGCGCACGGCCGCCTCCATGGCGGAGGCGGCGGCTTCTCGCGAGGGGCACCGGAGAATGGCCGAGGCGCGGGCTTCCCCCAGGCGGGCGACGAACCGTTCGGGATTCATGAGACGCCCATTGTACACGGTGACGCGGAGTGGATTACCGGATGGGGTCGCGGCGCTACACCCCGATCTTCTTCCCCTGGTTCTGCTCGTCGAGCCACTTCTTGAGCGGCGCGAAGTAGTCGAGGATCGCCGTGGCGTCCATCTGCCTCTCGCCGGTCAGGGCGTAGAGCGCCTCGGGCCAGGGGCGGCTCTGCCCCATCTCGAGCATGGCGCGCAGCTTCTTTCCCGCGGCCTCGTTGCCGTAGATCGAGCACTGGTAGAGCGGACCCTGGAACCCGGCCTCGCGGCACAGCGCCCGATGGAACTGGAACTGCAGGATGTGGGCGAGGAAGTAGCGGGTGTAGGACACGTTGGCCGGCACGTGGTACTTGGCGCCGGGGTCGAAGTCCGACTCGGTCCGCGCGACGGCCGGCGCGACCCCCTGGTACTTGAGGCGCAGGTCCCACCAGGCCCGGTTGTAGCTCGCCGGCGTGACCTCCCCGGAGAAGACCTTCCAGCGCCACTGGTCGATGAGCAGGCCGAACGGCAGGAAGGCGACCTTGTCGAGGGCCATCTTCATCAGGTAGCCGATCTCGCCGGTCGGCGGGGGCACGGTGTCCAGAAGCCCGATCCGCTTCAGGTAGGCCGGCGTGATCGACAGCGCGATGGTGTCGCCGATCGCCTCATGGAAGGCGCCGTTGGCGCCGCCGCGGAACATTGCCGGCTGGCGGCGGTAGGCGCGCTGGTAGAAGTTGTGCCCGAGCTCGTGGTGGATGGTGCGGAAATCCTCGTCGTTGATCTCGATGCACATCTTGATGCGGAGGTCCTCCTGGGCGTCGAGGTCCCAGGCGCTGGCGTGGCAGACGACGTCACGGTCGGCCGGCTTGACGAACAGGGACCGCTCCCAGAAGGTCGCCGGGAGCGGATCGAAACCGAGCGACGTGAAGAAGCCCTCGCCGAAGCGCACCATCTGATGGTCGTCCACCTTCCGGTCGACCAGGATCTTCGTCAGGTCGTAGCCGAGGCCGCCGCCCGGCGTGGCGACCAGCGGCTCGAGGTTGCCCCACTGCTGCGCCCAGATGTTTCCGAGCAGGTGCGCCGGAATGGGGCCGTCGGGCGGAACCACCTGCGCGCCGTACTGCTTCACCAGCCGGGTGCGCATGTAGGCGTGCAGCGACCAGTAGAGCGGCGCGACCTGGTTCCACAGGCGCTCGACCTCGGCGGCGAAGGCGTCGGGGGGCATGTCGTAGCTCGAGCGCCACAGGGCGCCGAGATCCTTGAAGCCCTGCTCGCGGGCCCCCTTGTTCGCCAGCTCGACGAAGCGCTGGTACTTCGGGCGCATCGGCGGCGAGATGGTGTGCCAGCCGCGCCAGACATCGAGCAGCTGCTTCGGGTCGCGGCTGTCCGCCATGATCTTGGTGATGGCGTTGACGTCGAGGCAGCCGTCGCCCGAGCCCTCCGCGCCGCCGCCGGCCGGGGCGGCCGCGGTGGCCGGCGGGCAGTATTTCCCCCGTCCGTAGGCCCCCTCGAGCGACGCGGCGATCTCGGTCAGCTCGCCGCGCTCGGACTCGTTGCTGGGAGCCGGAAGCTCCACCGCCACCTTCAGGAGCGCGAACTTGCGCGCCACGTCGGCAGGCAGCTTGAGCCCCTCGAAGCGCCGGGCGGCGAGGGCATTCTCGGCCACCGCCCCGATGAGCGCCTCGTTGGCGTCGGCGGCGATCTTCTCGGTGTCTTCCGTGATGAAGTTCGACTGGACCCAGTTGGCCCGGTCGGACTTGATCGCCAGGTCCTGAAGCCGGCTCTCGGCCGCCTCGATGAAGGCGGTCGCCTCGGCGACGGTGGGGCTCTTCGCGCCGGGCTTCGGCGTCGCGGCGGCCGCCTCGATCCGGTGCCACGCCGCGGGGCCGGCCACCAGCGCGAGAATCAGGGCGATGAGGAAAACGGTCAGGGACGGGCGCCTGGGGGAGTGCGCAGTCATGGAGGCCTCTCCGATGGGTGGACGTCGATTGTGACGAACGCGGCAAGGTACCGCCAACGCCGCGCCCCCGTCAAGCGCGGGCGGTGCCGAGATCTCCATGGTGAGGATGCGATGGTCGGAGCGACGCACGGAGATCTCTCCGCCGTGCGTTGACTCCGAGCCGGGCCGAGGCTACCATCGCCGCCGATTCCGACAGGCAGGAGACGCGCCCGCTCTCGAGACGGAGATCGCCATGATGAAGCCATGCGCTGCGGTCTGCATCGCCATCGTGATGCTGTGGGCCGCCGGCCCCGCCGCGGGAGCGGCCGAAGGACCGCCGACCCTGTCGGAGGTCTTCAGGCGGGTGGATCCGGCGGTCGTCGAGATCCACACCACGGAGGTCGATCTGCCGCCGGGCCCGGAGAGCCTGCCGGTCAGCGTGTCCGGTCTGGGCTCCGGCGTCCTCATCACGCCGGACGGCAAGGTGCTGACCGCCGCGCACGTGGTGCAGACGGCCAACGCGATCGAGGTCGAGTTCCTGACCGGGGAGGTCGTGAAGGCGCGGGTCCTGTCGTCCGAGCCCTCGGCCGACGTGGCGGTCCTGCAGCTGGAGAAACCGCCGCGCGGGCCGTTCGTCGCGAGGCTCGGCGACTCGGACGCGGTCGAGATCGGCGCCCCGGTCTTCGTGGTGGGGGCGCCCCTGGGCGCCAGCCACACGCTGACCGCCGGGCACATCAGCGCCCGCCGCAAGCCGAATTCGACCTTCAGCGGCATGTCGCGCGCGGAATTCTTCCAGACCGACGCCTCGATCAACCAGGGGAACTCCGGGGGGCCGTTGTTCGACATGCAGGGGGAGGTGATCGGCATCGTCAGCCACATCCTGTCCCACTCCGGAGGATCGGAGGGGCTCGGGTTCGCCGTGACCTCCAGGGTGGCGCGCCAGCTCCTGGAGCAGAAATCGTTCTGGAGCGGGGTCAACGGCTTCATGCTCTCGGGCGACCTGGCGCAGGTGTTCAACGTCCCGCCTCCCGGAGTCGGCCTCCTGATTCAGCGGGTGGCCGCGGGGTCCCCGGCCGAGCGGCTCGGGCTGAAGGGGGGGACGACCCGGGCCAGCATCGGCGGCGAGGACCTGGTCGTGGGCGGGGACATCATCCTGTCGATCCTCGGGACGTCCCTCGCCGAGCCGAACAGCCTCGCGATGGTCCGGCAGAAGATCACGGCGCTCGGCCCGGACGAGCAGGTGGCCGTCGTCGTCCTGCGCGGAGGCAAGGCGGTCACCTTGACGACGCAGGTCCCCGCGCAGCCTTGAGCGCGGGAACCGATCGCGCCCGCGCGGGGGCGGCGGCTCTCGGGCTCCTCGTGCTCCTCCTGGCCGGCGGCGCGGCCCCTCCCTCACGTCCCCGGATCGGCCTCGCCCTCTCGGGGGGCGGCGCGCGCGGCATCGCGCACGTTGCGGTCCTCGAGGCCCTGGAAGCGCAGCGGATTCCGATCGACTGCATGGCGGGCACCAGCATGGGCGCCATCGTCGGGGGGCTGTACGCCTCGGGGCTCTCTCCCGCGCAGATCCGCACGGCCCTCCTGGAGGTGGACTGGCCCGACACCTTCAATGACCTGCCTGCGCGCCGCGATCTCGGCTACCGGCGGAAGGAGGACGATGCGAGCGATTTGATCAAGCTGGAGATGGGGATACGGAACGGCCGGCTCCTCCTGCCCCGGGGGCTTGTAGCCGGCCAGAAGATTGCCTTCGCCCTGCAATCCCTCACGCTGCCGGCGGCGCGCGTGCGCGATTTCGACCGCCTGCCGACACCGTTCCGGGCCGTCGCCACCGACCTGGGGACCGGGGAGATGGTGGTCCTCCGGAGCGGCAACCTCGCCGACGCCCTGCACGCCAGCATGAGCATCCCCGGCATCGTCGCGCCGTTCGAGATCGACGGCAGAATCCTCGGGGACGGCGGGCTGGTGCGCAATCTGCCGGTGGACGTCGCGCGCTCGATGGGAGCCGATGTGGTCATCGCGGTCGACGTGAGCTCGCCGCTCTTTTCCCCCGAGGAGCTGCGCTCCCTTCCGAATATCACGCTGCAGGTCACGGGGATCATGACGCACGAAAACGTCGAGGAGCAGATCAAGGATGCCGACATCGCGATCGTCCCCGAGCTGGGGACGATCACCGCGACCGACTACGCACGGGCGGATGACATCCTCGAGGCCGGCACCACCGCGGCCCTCGCGCAGCCGGAGGCGCTGGGCCGCCTGGCCCTCACGGACGACGCGTTCCGTGAGCATCTGGCGCGCGCGCGCGCGCCGCTCTCCGCTCCGCCCCGCATCGACGCGGTCACCGTGGAGGGGTACACGCGGGTCGATCGGCGCATCATCGAGAAGCGGCTGAAGACCCGGGCCGGTGGCCCGCTCGAGATTCAGACCTTGAAGTCCGACCTGGCACGAATCTACGAGCTGGGAGATTTCGAGCGGGTCGATTACGCCCTGGAGCAGGAGGGGGACCGGACGAAGCTCGTGATCCGGACCCGGGAGAAGTCGTGGGGACCGAACTACCTGCGCTTCGGCCTGAACTTGCGGAACGACTTCCAGGGGGACACGGACTTCAACATCATCTCCAGGCTGACCATGACACGGATCGACCCTCTGGGGGCCGAATGGCGCAGCGACGTCGAGGTCGGCGAGACGCGGCGGGTCTCCTCGGAGTTCTATCAGCCGCTCGATTTCTCGGGGACTTTCTTCGTCGCGCCGAGCGTGGATTACGCCAACGCGATCGTCGGGGTGTTCGAGGGGGACGATCGGATCGCCGACTACCAGACGCGCTCGGTTTCGGGATCCCTGGCCCTGGGGGCGCAGCTCGGCCGCTACGGCGAGGCGCGCATCGGGGTCATCCGCGGACGGGTATGGGCCCGGCCGAGGGTCGGCGATCCGGGGTTGCCGGTCCTGGACGTCCCGGTGGCCGCGTACGCGGGGCGCTTCGTGGTCGATCGGTTTGACAACCCGAACTTCCCGCACCGCGGTCGCGGGGCCGGCCTCGACGTCTACCTGCCGCGGCGAGGACTCGGTTCGGATGTCTCCTACGACCGGATCCAGGGATCCATCGTCCAGGTCTTCGGCGCCGGCCGCCATCATGTGTTCATGGGTCTCGAGGGCGGCACCAACCTGGGAAGCGCGATCCCGTTCTACGACGAGTTCCCCGTTGGAGGCTTGTTTTCCCTTTCCGGGTTCAAGCAGGGGCAGCTGCGCGGCCAGCTTTTCGGCGTGGCACGAGCGGGATACTACAGGCGATCGGGAAAGCTCTCGGGGATCTCCGGCCAGGCCATCTATCTCGGCGGCTGGCTGGAGGCGGGCAACGCCTGGGCCACGAGCCGCGACGTCGGCACGGGCGATCTGCATTACGCGGCGACACTGGTGATCGGAGCGGACACGTTCCTCGGCCCGCTCTTCCTGGCGTACGGCCACGCGGACGGGGGGCACGACGCCATCTACCTGTCGATGGGCCGATCGCTGGGAGGACGGCGGCGCTTCGGCTTCGGGCACTTCTGAGGCTCGCGGACGGCCCGGAGGCGCTCAGCCGAGCCGCGCGATGTGGAGCGACAGGGTGTACTGCTTGTCCCGGCCGGTGACGGCCTCCACGCCGAGCGTCCCGGCCCAGCGCCGGCCGTCGGGGCCGCTGAAGGTCCAGTCGGTGCGCGGCGTCGAGGGGACGGCCGCGGCGCCGCGCTTGGCCCCGGACCACTTGCCCTGCTTCGCGAAGGCCTGGCCGACGCGGTCCAGAAGCTCCGCGCGGCCGAGGTCGGTGGTCCCGCGCACGACGATGTCCCACGTCTCGGTCGTGCCCTGGGTGCTGACGATGCTCCACTCACCGAGCCGGTCCAGGTCGATGTCGGGGATGAGCCGATCGGCCAGCGCCGCGCGGGCATAGCGGGAGTCGGGACGCCAGTCGTACTCCATGTTCAACGCGACCGTCTGGGCCTTCCCCCTGCCGAGCATCCGGGACAGGAGATGCAGCGCCCCGTCGATCCCCGAGGACAGCCCCGCGGTGGTGATGATTCGCCCGTTGTCCACGAAGCGCTGGTCGGAGACCACCCTGGTCTTCGGGTACTCGGCCTTCAGATCGTCGATCATGCGGTGGAACGTCGTCGCGCCGAGACCGTCGAGCAGGCCGGCGCTCGCCAGGATGAATGCGCCGTTGCAGACCGACAGGGTGTGCTGCGCGGCCGCGCTCGCCTCCTTCACCCACTTCAACGTCGCGGCGCTCTTCCGCGGGCCGTCGACGTTGCCTCCGGGGACGACCAGGACGTCCGCCCTCGGCGCGTCGGCGAAGGTGTGTTCCGGCACGACCTTCATGCCCATGGAGGTGGTCAACGTGGCTTTTGTTCCCGCCACCGTGAAGACCTCGAATCCCCCCTGTCCGAGCACTTCGTAGGGTCCGGTGTAGTCGATGATCTGCACCCCTTCGAAGATCAAGATGGCGGCCTTCTTCCGGGAGGCCTGCTCGACGAGCCGGGCGCCGCAGGCGGGACATCGTCCCGGCCGATCAAAGACTTTCTGATCGCAGTCCATGCCGCACGGCGGGCACACGTAGCGCTTCCCCTCCTGCGGGGTCTCGGACGGGGCCGCGGTCGCGGCGGCCGCCGAAACGACGAGCGCGAGGGCGATCAGAATCGACAACGCGGACCGGACGGGGTGTGTCATGCGAGCCTCCTGGCGGCGGGGGGACGATCAGGCCCCCGCGCCCGAATGGGGGTGACGGTTGAAACGCTCACGGTAACGGCTGGGCGGGATACCGAGGGTGCGCAGGAACGCCCGGCGCATCGACTCGGTGCTGCCCAGGCCGGTCAGGTCGCAGATCGCCCGGAGGTCGTCCGACGATTCCTCGAGGAGACGCCGGGCCGTCTCCACGCGGACGGAGGTGATGAAGCGCGCCGGGGTCGTCCCCACCTCGCGCGTGAAGACGCGCGCGAAGTTGCGCGGGCTCATCCTGACGCGGCCGGCGAGCGTCTCCACCGAGAGGTCCGCGCGCGGGTGCTCGAGGATGTAGGCCTGCAGCTCGCGCAGCGGCTCGCGCTCCGCGAACTGGACGGCGAGCTGCGCGCTGAACTGCGACTGCCCGCCCGGGCGCCGCAGGAACAGGACCAGCTCCCTGGCCACGTGCAGCGCGACCTCGCGTCCGTGGTCCTCCTCGACCAGGGCCAGCGCCAGGTCCATGCCGGCGGTCACGCCGGCCGAGGTGTAGATCGATCCCTCCCTGACGAAGATCGTGTCCGGCTCGACCCTCACGTCCGGGTAGCGGCGCGCCAGCCGCGCGCACCAGCTCCAGTGCGTCGTGGCGCGCCGGCCCTTCAGGAGGCCCGCCTCGGCCAGGAAGAAGGCCCCCGTGCAGACCGAAGCGAGCCGCCTGACCCAGCCGGCCTGCCGCCTGATCCAGCGCATCAGGGGAGGGTGCTCGCAGTACCGCCGGGTCCCGATCCCGCCGGCGATCAGGAGCGTGTCGAGCCCCCGGCGCACCTCACCGAAGCTCCGATCGGCGTGCAGGCGCAGCCCCGATGAGGCCCGGAAGACCCCGCGCTTCAGCCCGACGATCTCGATGCGGTAGGCGTCCCCCTTGTGCTTCCCGTTGTCCCGCAGCCAGCGCGACGTCCGCGCGAACACCTCGAGCGGGCCCGTGACGTCCAGGACCTGGACGTCCGGGTACGCCAGCATCGCGATACGCCGCGTCATTCCGGGAGTATGCGGCCGACGACGGCAGGAGACAATGACAATGTTCCCACAGTTTCTGCCATCGGACGCGCGGGGATCAGGGCGGGGACGCTCCGAGGTCCTCGCTCTCGCTGGCCAGGGGCCAGAGCGCGAGGAGGTCGCTGGTCTCGAACGCCGGCGCGGCCGCGGTGAAGTAACGCAGCAGGTCCTGTCCCGTGTTCCTGATGCCATGGGGCGTATCCGAGGGGATGAAGATGCAGTCGCCCGCGGCCACGTCCTGCGTCTCGGTCCCCACGGTCATCGTGCCGCCGCCGTCCAGGATCAGATACACCTGCTCGGGTGCGTGGGCATGGATACGCTGCTCTCCCCCGGGTTCGATCTGGACCAGGGTGGTCGTCAGATGCTTCGCCTGGGCGGTTCGCGGCGAGGCGAGCAGGTACGAGGTGATCCCCTCCGGCCGGATGTAGCGCGGCGCCTTGGCCTTCGTGAGTATCTGCACGGCTCCCTCAGCTTCCTGACGGGCGGAGGCCCGCCTTCTGCAGCGCGCGGACCGAGCGGCGGTACGTCTCCGTCTCGGCGTCCGCCGGATGGGCCAGATAGTCGACGGCCGGGGCCAGGATGCGGGAGGCCCACCGGGCGTCGACCAGGCGACTCTCCTCCTCCAGGGCGGCGGCATACTTGTGCTGATGATGTTCTTGTCCTTTATGGAACAGCGCGGTCCGGAGCCCGGCCAGGTAGCCGGCCCGTCTCGCAGGCTCCCGATCGAGGCAGGCCCGTACCTGCCCGGGGGAGGCACGTTCCAGCATCTGCGCGAGATCCGGGACATCTTCTTCAGAGGATGCGCCGAGCGCGTCGATGCCCGGTCCGGCCATCGAGAGCCCGACGAGATCGATGAGATCATCCCGCATCGCAGCCAGCCAGGCGGCCGCCTGCAGGATCAGGAGGCGCCTGGTCCCCTCGAGCCTGGTGGAGCGCCAGGCGTGCCCGAGCGCGTTGGTCACGGTGAGGGCGTGCACCGGCAGAAGGGCGGTGCGGCCGGCGGACGCCGACCGTCCGGGGCGCCTCAGGATCATCTCGGATCCGAGGAGACGCAGGGCGTCCCAGACCGTCCGAGGGCCCAGGCCATCTTTGAAAGAATCGACGACCAGGTCCTGGGCGCCGCGCGGCCCGCGGACCGCGAGCTCCCGGAGCAGGAGCCTGCTCTGCTCCGGTTCTTCCTTCCCCTCCAGCCAGCGGTCGGGCAGGGCCCGCGCCAGCTCGCGACTCCTCTCGAAAGCCGCCGTATCCCGGTTGACCAGGGAGGCCATCACGAGCGACCGCAGCGCCGGCTCCGCGTGCCGCCATCCGATGCGCCCGACCACGCGCTCCATCTGCGCGGCGTGGATCATCTTGTGCCCGATGAAGGCGTAGCAACGCGCGGCGAGCGGCCAGAGGATCTCGTACAGCGACGCACGGTCGTGGTAGGGGAGGAGCTCGACGATCGCCCGGTCGGCGCGCTCGGCGTCCCAGGCCTCCATCGCGGCCAGGAACTCGCGCCGGGCGCTGCCGGCGCCCGGGCCGCGGGGCGCCGGCCGCGGCTTGAGCGACCAGTCGCCGTCGTCGCGCCGGTCGCCCTCCTGCGCCCGCTTCAAATCGTCCAGGTTGTAGAGGACGGGAAGCCAGGCCTCGTAAGGCGGGACGGACTCGGCCAGCTGGAAGGACGATGCGACCATCATCACGGCATGCAGGATTCCATGGGGTCTCGGCCGTATGTCCCGCACGCCGCAGAGGAAGATCGCCCCCAGGAGGGCGCCATGGTCCGCCCCCGACCGGATGGCCCCGGCGGCCACATCGAACGCCCCCGAGGCGGATGAAGCGCACAGCCGCTCGGCCAGTCCGGAAGAATCGGCCCCGCCGCGATCGAGGCCGCCGGCCGCGCCCGCCAGGGCCGTCGTTCCGGAGAGCCAGAACAGGCCGGCCGCGCCCGATCCCATCCGCCAGAGGGCCTCGCGCCGGTTCAGTCCGCCCATGTCTCCCTCGTCCCAGGGTCCCGTGCGGCCGGGAGCCCGTCCACCCATTCTAGAGCGGCAGCCGCAGCCGGGCACGGCAGCCCGGCTCGGGGTCCCGGTTCAGCAGGGTCAGGGTGCCGCCGTGGGCCTCGGCGATCTGGCGGCTCAGCACCAGCCCGATCCCCGACCCCTGCTGCTTCGTGGTGAAGAACGGCACGAACAGGTTCGAGCTGTTCGGCACGCCCGGGCCGTCGTCCTCCACGAAGACCTCGAGGGTGGCCGGGGCGCCGTTCACCCGGCGCCAGCCGAAGCGCACGCCACCGCCCGTCTCGAGGGCGGCGTCCACGCCGTTTCGCACCAGGTTGATCAGCAGCTGCTCGAGCTGGTCGGCGTCGGCCTTGAGGGTCGTCTCGGGCCCCGGGACCAGGGAGACGCTCAGCCGCGTCTCGAGGGAGGCGACCCGCCTCACGAGCGGGCCGACCTCGACGCTCTGGAAGCGCGGGGGCGGCAGGCGGGCGAGGCGGGCGTAGCCGTCCATGAAGCGGCTGAGCGACTCGGAGCGCGTGGCGATCACCCCCAGCCCGCGCCGCATGTCGTCCTCCCAGTCGGCGGGCTTCGGGTCGCGGCCGATCAGCTGCTCGAGGCTCCCCGCGAGCGACTTGATCGGCGCCAGGGAGTTGTTCAGCTCGTGCCCCATCACGCGGATCAGCCGCTGCCAGGCCTGGCGCTCCTCCTCGCGCAGGGCGCGGCTGACATCCGAAAGCACCAGGAGCTGGTGCGCCAGCCCTCCCTGGCGGAAGGTGCCGCGGCGGACCTCGAAGCGCCCGGTGCGCCCGGGGAACGCCAGGTCGAGGATCGGCTCCGCGTTGGCGCGCAGGCAGGCGCCGAGCCCCAGCTCGGCGGCGTCCGCGCCGATCAGCCGCTCGATCGGCCGCGCCAGGAGCCGCTCGCCCGCGCGGTTGGCCAGCCGCAGGCGGTCGTCGCCATCGAAGGCGAAGACCGCGACATCGATCTCCTCCATGACCTTGCGCAGGAGGGCCGTCGCCTCGAGCGCGCCGAGGCGCTGCTGGCGCAGCGTCTCGGCGAGCGCGTTCACCTCCAGCATCACCTCCCCGAGGGCGTCGTCGTGCCGCGCGCCGCGCGCGCGGATGGAGAAGTCCCCCTCGCGCAGGGCCGCCAGGAGGTTGCTGGCGATCTGGAGCGGCCGCACGACGCGCTCGCGCACCGCGAAGGCGAAGCCGATCCAGGCCACCAGGATGATCGCCGAGAGGGTCCACTGGACCTTGGCGCTGAAATCGCCCGTCCAGAGGATCGCCAGCGACACGACGACGCCGGCCGCCCCGGTCAGGAAGGCCTGCAGGAGGACGCGACGCTCGTGGGAGAGGACCGGATCGCGCGCCCGGCGGCGTCTTGGCGGGCCGGTCCTGCCGTTCACAACCCGTACCGCTGCAACCTGCGGTAGAGGGCGCTCCGGCTCAGGCCGAGGGCGTCGGCGGCTTGGCTGACGTTGCCGTCGCAGCGCGCCAGAGTCTTGCGGATCAGGAAGGACTCCACCTCCTCGAGGCTCATCTCCTCGAGACTCGGCTGGCCGTCGGCGGAGGGCCGCAGCGCCAGGTCGGAGACGCGGACCAGGGGCCCGGGGCTCATCAGGACGGCCCGCTCGACGGCGTGATCCAGCTCGCGGACGTTGCCGGGCCAGCGGTGCTCGAGAAGCGCCCGCAGGGCCGATTCGTCGAATCCGGTGATCGTCTTGCGGTAGTGCGCCGCGTGTTGCTGAAGAAAATGCGCGGCCAGGAGCGGCAGGTCCTCGCGCCGGTCGCGCAGGGGGGGGACGGCGATCTCGATGGTGTTGAGACGGAACAGGAGGTCCTGGCGGAAACGCGCCTGAGCGACCTCGGCGCCGATGTCGGCGTTCGTGGCGGAGACGATGCGCACGTCGGTCTTGCGGGTGCGCGACGATCCGACCGGCTCGAACTCGCCCGTCTCCAGGACGCGCAGGAGCTTGGCCTGGAGGCCGGATGGCAGGTTGGCGATCTCGTCCAGGAAGAGCGTCCCGCCGTCGGCCATCTCGAAGCGTCCGACGCGGTCGGCCTTGGCGTCGGTGAACGCCCCGCGCACGTGCCCGAACAGCTCGCTCTCGAACACCCCTTCCGAGAACCCGCCGGCGTTGACCGTCACCAGGGGGGCGGTCGAGCGGCGCGACACGGCGTGCAGGGCCTGCGCCACGACCCCTTTCCCTGTCCCGTTCTCGCCGGTGATCAGGACGTTGGCGTCGGAGGGGCCGACGCGCTCGATCATCTGCAGGACCGGCCGCATGGCGGCCGATCCGGCGATGAGGCGGGGCCCGCCGTCGCCGCGCAGGACCAGGTTCTCCGCCTCGAGGCGCCGGCCCCGCCTGAGCGCGCGGCCGAGCTCGACCTGGGTGCGCAGGATCGACAGGAGACGCTGGTTGTCCCACGGCTTCTGCACGAAGTCGCGCGCCCCGCGCCGCATCGCCTCGACCGCGACCTCGACGCTCCCCCAGGCGGTCATGACCACGACCGGCAGGGTCGGGTCGAGGGCCTGGAGGCGCCCCAGAAGATCGAGCCCCTCGCGTCCGGATGTGGTGTCGCGGGTGTAGTTGAGATCGATCAGGAGGGCGTCGTAGTCCCGGGTGCGAGCCTGGTCGAGGACCGCCGAGGGGGACGAGGCGACGTCGAGGGCATACCCCTCCCCCTTGAGGAGGAGTCGCAACGCCTCCCGCACGTCCTGCTGGTCGTCGGCGACCAGGATGCGGGCGCTCGCTGAACGGGTCGTCATGGTCATCGTCGATGCGGCGGCGTCATTCTACCCCATGGCCGACGCGGGCCTCAGGCGCCTCCGCGCGGGAGGTCGACCACGTCCCGCCGTCCCTGCCGCGCGACCGAGACGCGGACGCCAGCGGCCGACGCGTCGGCCGCCTGCTGCAGGGCCTCCCGGTCCGCATCCTTCGGCATGGCCCGGCCATTGATCCCGAAGACCACGTCACCGGGCCTCAGCCCCGCGCGGTCGGCCCGCAGGCCCGGGATCACCGCCGAGATCTTGAGCGCCCGCGATCCCGCGGGAAGGTCCAGGACCCGGAGCTCCGACTCCGACGCGACGACCGGGACGAGTCCCAGATCGTGCCCCTTCCCGACCGCGAAGCGCGGCGGCTCGGGCCGGTTCGCCAGATCGAGGATCACGGCGCGGGCGTACCGGGCGCGCGCGGCCAGCCTGTCGTAGTCGATCCGGTCGGAAGAATCCGAGGGGCGGTGCGTGTCCTCCTCGTGGATCGTCCCGAGCACGATGGCGGGAATCCCCCGGGCGGCGAAGGGATAGTGGTCCGTGTCCGGGACGACCTCCGCGATGGCGGAGGCGACCTTGAAGCCGGTCGCGGCGTTCGCCCCGGCCAGGATGGCATCCCAGCAGGCGCACGTTCCGGTCGCCGCGGCGGCCAGGTCCTGATCCACCGCCCGGCCGATCTTTTCGAGGTTCACCATGGCGACGAGCCGTTCGAGCGGGACGGGTGGATGGGCCACGAAGCGCACCGAGCCGTTGAGCGCATGCTCCTCCGCCCCGAACGTCACGAACAGGAGCGTCCGGTGGTGGCGGAGCCGGTCCCGCGCGATCGACCGGGCCACCTCGATGAGGGCGGCGACGCTCGACGCGTTGTCGTCGGCGCTGTTCCAGATGGCATCGTCCGCCGGACCATCCTTGGCGGGATAGCGATCGGTGTCCGCCTGGCCGGCGAGGCCCTGCCCGTCGTGGTGCGCCCCCAGGACGACGATCTCGTCGCGCCGGGACGCATCGTCCCCGTCCAGGAGGCCGACGACATTGCGGGACGTCAGAATCTGGCCCGGGACCTCCGGTCCGCGCGGAGGGAACGGGAACTTCTGAAGGAAGGAGCGCCCGTCGGGAGCGGAATCCCCCGCGGGGACGAGGCCGATCTCCATGAACTGCGCCTCGATGTACGCCGCGGCCTTCTCCTCTCCCGGATAGCCCGCCCCCCGCCCCTCGTAGACGTCGCTCGCGAGCGTCTCGACGTGACGCCTGACCGCCTGCGCGCCGATGACGGCGCGCTCCGCCTCACGGGAAACGGGGGGCTCGTGCCGCGCGCAGGCGAGAAGGAACACGCCGGCCGCAACCGACAGCGCGATGGGTGCACAGACCGGATGCCCGGACACGCTCCTACTCACAACGGAGCGCGACCATCGGGTCGACGCGGGCCGCCCGGCGGGCGGGCACGTAACAGGCGAGCAGGGCGACCGCGAGCAGCACGAACGAGGTCGCCACGAGAGTCACCGGATCGGACGGGCCGGTTCCGAACAGGAGCCCGGCGATGAGACGGGCCGCGGCGAACGCGCCGAGAAGGCCGATCAGGAGCCCCCAGAGCGCCAGCCTCAGGCCCTGTCCCAGCACCAGGCGCACGACGTCCCCGCGGCGCGCGCCGAGCGCCATCCTGAGGCCGAACTCCTGGGTGCGCTGGGCCACCGAGTAGGCGACGATGCCGTAGACCCCGATCGCCCCCAGCAGGAGCGCCGCCGCGGCGAAGCCTCCCAGGATGAGCATCGGCAGGCGGCGATCGGCCACCGAGTCGGCGACCACCTGGTCCAGCGTGCGCACCTCGACCATCGGCCGGTCCCGATCGATGGCCGCCAGCCGCCTCTGGATCGCCGGGACGAGATCGGCCGGAGGGAGAGTCGAGCGGACGACGACGGTCATGGCCGGCTCCGGGCGCTGGGCGTGCGGGACGTAGATGGCCGGGAGGGCGTCTTCCTGAAGCCCGTACTGCTTGACGTTGCCGACCACCCCGACGATCTCCTGCCAGCCCTTCGTCTCCCAGTTGAAATCGATCCGCCGGCCGATCGGATCCTGCCCCGGAAAGAAACGCCGCGCCAGGGCCTCGTTGACGATGGCGACGGCGGGGGAGGAGGCGCGGTCCTCTTCCAGGAAGGCCCGCCCCTTCAACAGGGGCGTCTTCAGGACACCGAAATAATCCGGGGTGACGATGCGCTTCTCCGCCACAGGCTCCGATCCCGGGGGGTCGGTGCGCCCCTCGATGTGGATCCCCCCGTTGGTGCCCGCTCCACTGAGAGGCAGCTCGCTGATGGCGGCGGCGCCGGTCACGCCGGGAAGACCGCTGACGGTCTCGAGCGCCTGCTGAAAGTAGCGGGTCTGCTGCTCGGGCAGCGGATAGGACGGGAACGGGAGGAAGAGAGAGAACGACAGGACATTTTCAGGATCGAACCCCTTGTCCGCTGTCAGCAGGCGGGCAAAGCTCTTTCCCAGAAGCCCCGCGCCCACCAGGAGGACGAGCGACAGGGCGATCTCGCCGACCACGATCGCACCGCGGAGCCTCTGGCGCACGCCGCCGGACCCGGCCGACCGCCCGCCTTCCCGCAGGCTGCGCTCCAATCCCGCGCCGTCGACCTGCGCGGCCGGCGCCAGGCCGAACAGGATGCCGGTCGCCACGGTGATCAGGATCGTGATCAGGAGCGCGGTGCCGTCGATGGCGATCTCGTCGGCCCGCGGCAGAAAGTCGCGGCATGCGGCCACGAGGAGGTCGAGCCCCCAGAAGGAGAGCAGGAGTCCCGCGCCCCCTCCGAGCGCCGCCAGCATCAGGCTTTCGGTGAGGAGCTGCCGGACGAGACGCGGCCGCCCCGCCCCCAGAGCCATGCGCAGGGCGATCTCCTTCCGCCGGGCGGTGGCGCGCGCCAGGAGGAGGCCGGCCACGTTCGCGCAGGCGATCAAGAGGAGAAGCGAAACGGCCCCCAGGAGCGCCAGGAGGGCGGGACGAAGGCGGCCGACGACGTGCTCCTGGAGGGGCACGAAACTCACGCTGTGATCGGCGCCCGCGGGGCGCTCGAGGCGCGCCACGGCCGCCCGGGCCTCCTCGAGGGCGCGCGGGGCGGGGACTCCGGGTCGCAGCCTGCCGATCACCCTGAGGAAATGCGTGTCCGGCGGCGCCACGGTCGAATCCAGCCGCAGCGGCGCCCAGATGTCGCGATGCTGGCCGAGGAGCGAGTCCTGGGGCAGGACCCCCGCCACGCGCGGCGGCAGGACCCCGACGATGGTGAACACCTTTCCGCTCAGGTTCATCGTGCGGCCGCAGATGCCCGGATCGGCGCCATAGCGGCGCTTCCAGAGGGCGTGGCTGATGATCGCCACCGGCTCCGAATCGCGGCGATCCTCCTCGGGGCGGAACGGCCGGCCGAGGACCGGCTCGATGTCGAGCATCGGCAGGAGCGCGGCCGAGACTCGTTCGGCCCAGATCTCCTCCGCCTCGCCCTCCCCCGTCAGGGTGAAGGAGGTGCCGAAGTACGCCGCCACGCTCTCGAGGGACGAGATGTGCTCCCGCCATTCCAGGAACTCGCTGTAGGAGACCGGCGTGTCGGACGAGGGGGGCTGGTGGTCCCAGATCAGGACGAGGCGATCGGCCTCGCGGAAGGGGAGCGGCCGGAACAGGACGCCGCGCGCCACGCTCAGGATGACCGTCGTGGCGCCGATGCCGAGCGCCAGGGTCAGGATCGCGACGGCCGCGAAACCGGGGCTCCGCCGCATCGTCCGAAGTCCGTAGCGCAGGTCCCTGAGCAGGCCGCTCATCGGAGCGTCCTCACTCGTAACGAAGCGCGATCAAGGGATCGACCCGCGCGGCCCGGCGGGCCGGGACGTAGCAGGCGAGCAGGGCCACCGCCGACAGGAGCGGCACCACGATCCCGAACGTCCACGGATCGGTCGCCGCGACGCCGACCAGGAGGGTCGACAGGACGCGCGTCAGGGCCAGGGCGCCCAGGATCCCGAGGAGAACGCCTCCGAGGGCCAGCGCCATCCCCTGTCCGACGACCAGCCGGAGGACGTCGCGAGGCCTCGCGCCGAGCGCCATGCGGACCCCGATCTCGTGCGTGCGCTGGGTGACCATGTACGCCAGGACGCCGTACAGCCCCACGCCTGCCAAAAGGACCGCCACCGCGGCGAACAAGGCCAGAAGCGCCATGTTGAAACGCCGCGCGGCGAGCGATCCGTCCAGCACCTCGCGCATGGTCTTGACGTCGTACAGGGGGATGTCAGGGTCGACCCCTTGCACCTCGCGGCGCACCGAGGCGGCCAGGCCCGCCGGGTCGAGGCCGCTCCGCACGATCAGAGTGGCGTAGCGCGACGGTGATTGCATGGACGACACGTAGATCTCGGGCCGGGGCTCCGCGTGCAGGCCCTTCTGGCGCACGTCGGCCACAACACCGACGATGGTGGTCCAGTAGGACTCCCCCTTGTCGTCGGTCCCGAAGGTGATGCGCCGGCCGATCGGGTCCTCTCCGGGCCAGTAGCGCCTGGCGAGCGTCTGGCTCACGACGGCGACCCCCGGCGCCTGCCGCAGATCGCGCGCATCGAACCCGCGCCCGCGCAGCAGCGGAATGCCCATGGTCCGGAAGTAGTCGGGGCTGACCTGGTGCCATCCCCCTTCGGGCCCCTGGCCCAGCTTTTCCTGGGGTCTTCCCTCGATCCCGAAGCCCAGAAAGGAGTCGGTGCCGCCGAGCGGAAGATCGCTGGTGAGACCGGCCGCCGTGACGCCGGGTAGTCCCTGGATCCGTCGCAGGACGTCGTCGTAGAAGCGGATCTGCTTCTCTTGCTGACTGTAGCGCGCGTCGGGAATCCGGATGCGGAGCGTCAGCAGCCGGTCGATCGCCAACCCCGGGTCGATCCGCTGCAGCCGCAGGAAGCTCTTCACCAGGAGCCCGGCCCCCGTCAAGAGGACGAGCGCGACCGCCATCTCGGAAACCACCAGGGAGCCGCGCATGAGGCGCGCGCGCCGTCCGGCCGACGACGTGCGTCCCCCCTCGCGCAACACGTCCTGGGGCTCGGCGGCGGAGGCCTGCAGGGCCGGCAGCAGGCCGAACAGGACGCCGGTCAGGACCGACAGGGCCAGGGTGAAGCCGAGGACCCACAGGTCGATGCCGACCGACTGGCCCCCCGGGATCGCCTCGGGGGCGAGGGCCGCCAGGAGGTCCGTGCCCCACAGCGCGAAGAGGAGCCCGGCGGCGCCTCCGACGAGGGAGAGAAGGACGCTCTCGGTCAGACACTGGCGGACGATCCGCCGGCGAGAGGCGCCGAGCGCTGTGCGGACGGCGATCTCCCGCCGGCGCGCCGCGGCGCGCGCCAGCGACATGTTGGCGACGTTGGCGCAGGCGATCAGGAGGACCAGCCCGACGGCCCCCAGGAAGATCAGGAGCGCCGGCCGGACCTCGCCGACGATCGACTCGTGCAGTGGAATGATCTCGACTCCCGTCTCGGAATTGGTCTGGGGGTTCTCCTTCTCCTGGCGCGCGGCGATGGTGTCCATCTCCGCCTGGGCCTGGGTCATAGGCACGCCGTCCTTGAGGCGCGCGATGGCGTACAGGTAGTGGAGGCCCCTCATCTTGGTGATGTCGGTGTCGGCCGGCACGAACGGGTTCGTCGGGATGCGGTTTTTCGCCAGGGTCCAGAGATCGGACTTCTCGGGGAACTGGAGCCCCGGTGGAGCGATCCCCACGATCGTGAAGCTCTCGCTGTTGAGCGTCACCGAGGAGCCGACGGCGTGCGGATCGCCGCCGAAGCGGCGCTGCCAGAGGGCGTGGCCGAGGACGACGACGCGGCCGCCGGAGCTTCCCTCGTCCGCGGCGGAAAAATCGCGCCCGGTGACCGGGGGGGCGCCGAGCACGCGGAAGAAATCGACCGAGACGTCGGCCCCGCGCAGTCGTTCGACCTCGGTGCCGGTCCTCACGTTGAACCCGGCGCCGAAGTAGGCCGCCATGGAGGCGAACGAGCGGCTGGTGTCCCTCCACTCGATGAAGTCCAGCGGCGTGACCACGTCCTGGTGCCAGCCCCGCACCCGGTTGTTCTGCCAGACCGACATGAGGCGGTCGGGCTCGGGATACGGCAGCGGCCGCAGGAGGACCGCGTTCACCACGCTGAAGATGGCGCTGTTGGCGCCGATCCCCAGGGCCAGCGCGACCACCGCCACCAGGGTGAAGCCGGGGTTTCGCACCAGCGCGCGCAGGGCGTACTTCATGTCCTGGACGAGCGTGTCCATCGTCAGTGTCCCAGCAGGAAGAGGATGAGCAGCGCCATCAGGATCAGGATCAAGGCGGTCTTGTCGATCATCGCAACCTCCTCATTCGCTCCGGAGCGCCACCATCGGATCGACGCGCGTGGCGCGGCGCGCGGGGACGTAGCCGGCCAGGGCGGCGACGGCGGCCAGGAGCGCGGAGATCAGGGCGTAGGTGAGAGGGTCGGTGGCGCTGAGGCCGACGAGGAGCGCGCCGACCAGGCGGGTGGCGAGAAGCGCCGTGAGGATGCCGATCAGGAGCCCGCACGCCACCATCAGCATCCCCTGGCGCAGCACCATCCGCAGGACGTCCCGGGGACTCGCCCCCAGCGCCATCCGCAGCCCGAACTCCACGGTCCGCTGGTTCACCGAATAGGACATCACCCCGTAGATCCCGATTGCCGCCAGGGTCAGGGCGATCAGGCCGAAGATCCCGAGCAGGGCCGCCCCCATGCGCGGGGCCCAGAGGACCTGCCCGATCAGCTCCTCGGTCGTCTGCACGTTGGTCAGGGGCATGGTCGGCTGGAGCGCCTGCACGGCGCGCCGCACGGTGGGGAGGAGCGTCGCGCCGTCTGCCGCGGCGCGCACATTCAAGGTCATCCCCGAGTTGTAGAACTGGAGCACCGGGATGTAGGCCTGCGGCTGCGGCTCCTCCCCCAGGGTGAAGATCTTGGTGTCCTCGACGACCCCCACGACCTGGCGGAATTCCTGGTCGCCGAAGAACTTGAAGCGCTTGCCGATCGCGTCCTGGTCCTTCCAGAACTGCTTCGCCATCGCCTCGTTGATCACGACGACCAGGGGCGCCCCCTCGCGGTCCATCTCGGTGATGTCCCGGCCGCGCCGGATCGCGATCCCGACGGTGTCGAAATAGCCGACGCTCATCTCGTTGGCGGTGGTGAACTGGCCGACCGCCCCCGCCGCCGCCTCCTGCCCCTCGGGAAACACGGTCCGCCCGATCCCCCCTCCCATCGGGAGATTGGCCGACAGGGCGGCGGCCCGCACCCCCGGAATGGCCCGCACGGTCTCGAGCAGGTTCCGCATGTACTCCTCGCCGCGGACCCGATCGAACCCCAGGGCGCCGACGTCGAACCTCAGGGTGAGGAGGTTCTTCGCGTCGAAGCCGGGATCGATCCGCTCGGTATTGCGCAGGCTGCGCAGGAACAGCCCCGCACCGATGAGCGACACGAGCGCCAGCGCCACCTGGCCGACCACCAGGATGCTGCGCAGGTTCACACGGCGCCCCGCGTGACCGGGCTGTCCGGTCCGTTCCTTCAGCTCGACGACCAGATCGGACCGCGAGGCCTGCAGGGCCGGCACCAGTCCGAACACCACCCCCGTGGCGAGCGACACGAAGAGGGTGAACAGCAGGACGCGCGCGTCCAGGTTGAGCCCGAACTCGCCGAAGAAGAACTGCGGCGGCCTGAAGGCCAGGAGCAGATCGCGCGCCCAGAAGGCGACCAGGAGCCCGGCGGCCCCCCCCAGGAGGGACAGGACGACGCTCTCGGTCAGGAGCTGCCGCACCAGCCGGAAGCGGCCGGCCCCCATCGACAGGCGTATGGCAATCTCCTTGCGGCGGCCGGTGGCGCGCGCCAGGAGCAGGTTGGCGACGTTGGCGCAGGCGATCAGCAGGACCAGGCCGACGACCGTCATCAGGAGGCCGCCGGCGACGACGAACACGCGCCTGATGTTCGGGTTCACCGTGGCCTGCGACATGGGGATGAGCGTGATGCTCCGGCCGGCGTTCGGCGCCGGGTACTCCTTCTCGAGCCGCGACGCGATCGTCCGGAGCTCGCTCTCGGCCTGCTGGATGGTGACCCTCGGTT
The DNA here is from genome assembly GCA_036001465.1 of Candidatus Polarisedimenticolia bacterium. NCBI lineage: Bacteria > Pseudomonadati > Acidobacteriota > Candidatus Polarisedimenticolia > Candidatus Polarisedimenticolia bacterium. The sequence continues at coordinate 59,779 of DASYUH010000060.1, read as the reverse complement.
TCAGGCGGCCGACGACGTTGAACAGGAGGGCGCGGCGGTCGTTGAAGTTCTCGGCCAGAAAGCCAGTCAGGATCTGATCATGCATCGCGAGCGGGACCCACAGGTCGGGCCCGCCGAGGGTGTTGACCCCCTCGAAGCCGGGCGGAGCGATGCCGACGACGGTGAAGCTGTGCCCGTTCAGGGTGATCGGCTTTCCGAGGATGGCCGGGTCCGCGGCGAAGCGGCGCCGCCAGAGCCGATCATTCAGGACCGTGACCGGATTGGCGCCGTCCACCTTGTCCTCCTCCGGCAGGAAGGCGCGGCCGACGGCCGGCCGGACGCCGAGGAGGGAGAAGAAGTTCCAGGAGACGAGATCGCCGCCGATCTGCTCCGGCTCCCCGCCGCCCGAGAGGTTGATGGCGGATCCCAGGTATGCGGTCGTCTCTTCGAACACGGTGTTCTGGTCGCGGTAGTCGTTGTAGTTCAGGTGCGAGATCTGGAACAGGTTGAACTGGTTGTCCTTGTTCTTTTCGTCCGTCATGAACACGGACACCAGGCGCTGCGGATCGCGCACCGGAATCGGGTGGAGCAGGACGGTGTTCACCAGGGTGAAGATCGTCGTGTTGGCCCCGATCCCGAGGGCGAGAGACACCACCGCCACCAGGGTGAAGCCGGGGTTCCTCACGAGCATCCGCAAGCCGTAGCGCACGTCCTGGATCAAGCTCTCCATGAAGCCTCCTTCACGAGGGTTTCATTCGCTCCTCAGAGCGGCCATCGGATCGATCCGCGTGGCGCGCCGCGCCGGCACGTACGACGCCAGGAGCATGACGCCGATCAGAAGCAGGCCGGCCGCGGCCAGGAGCAGCGGGTCGCCGGGTTCGACGCCGAACAGCAGCGAGCGGGCCAGGCGTCCGGCCGCGAACGCCGCCGGGAGGCCGATCGAAAGGCCGATCGCGGCCATGGTCATCGCCTCGCGCAGCACCAGGCCCCGGACGTGCCGGGCGCTCGCCCCGAGGGCCATGCGCAGGCCGATCTCGGAGGTGCGCCGCGCCACGCTGTAGGCCATCATCCCGTAGAGCCCGATCGAGGCCAGGAGGGCCGCCAGGAGACCGAAGCTGATCGACAGCGCCATCAGCAGCCGCTCGCCGTAGAGCGACTGGTCGAGCTGCAGGGCCAGTGTCCGCACGTCGAACACCGGGAGATTGGCGTCGATCCGGCGCACCGCCTCCCGCACGGCCGGGGCGAGCGTTGTGGCGGGGAGCGCCGATCGCAGGTAGAAGGTCGCCTCCCCGAGGCCCGGATGCTGCGCGTACGGCATGCAGACGAAGGGGCGCTCCTCCTGGCGCACCGTGCTGTGCTTGCTGTTCCGCACCACGCCGACGATCTCGATGTCCGGCTTGACGCCGTTTCCCGCGCCGAAGGCGAACCGCACGCCGATCGGATCCCGGCCCGCGAAGAACTTCCGGGCCATGGTCTGATTGATCACAGCGACCTTGGGGCTCCCGGCGGAATCGGATTCGCTGAACTCGCGGCCGGCGAGAAGCGGAATGCCGAGGGTCGCGAAGTAGCCCGGCCCGACCCAGTTCTTGAGGGGATGGAACGATTCGTTCTCCTGGGGCGTGAGGCCTTCGATGGTCCCGTTCGAGCCCTCGTTGCTGTCGGTCAGGAGGGCAATCTTCGCGGCCGAGACCGAGGTGACGCCGGGGAGGGCCGCGAGATCGCGGCTCATCCGATCGACGAGGGCGATCGTCCGCTCGGGCGTGTAGCCGTTCAGCTGCGGCTCGATGGACGCGGCCAGCAGGTTGTCGATGGACAACCCCAGGTCGACCTGCTTGAGCCGGCGGAGGCTCTGGGTGAAGAGCCCCGCGGTGATCAGAAGGACCGCGGTGAGGGAGATCTGGGCCACGACCAGCCCCTTGCGCAAACGGACGTGCCCGGCCCCCGTCCCGGCCCCGGCGCTCTGGTCCTTGATCGCCGAGACCAGGTCGGGCCGGGTCGCCCGCAGGGCCGGCAGCAGGCCGAACCCCAGTCCGGTCAGGAGCGCCACGCCGAAGTTGAACGCCAGGAGACGGAGATCGAGGTGGGACGACAGAGCCGCCGTGCCGTCGTCCTGCGGGAACATCAGGAGGATCGAATCGATCGACCAGGCGGCGACCAGCAGGCCGATGGCGCCCCCCGCGAGGGCGAGCAGCAGGCTCTCGGACAGGAGCTGCCGCATCAGATGGATGCGCCGCGCCCCCAGGGCCAGGCGCACCGCGATCTCCCGGCGGCGCGCGACCCCCCGGGCGATGAGCAGGTTGGCGACGTTGGCGCAGGCGATCAGGAGAACCAGGCCGACCAGCGCCGAGAGCAGGAAGAGCCCGCCGCGCGCCTCGTCCTGAAGGACCAGGCGCCCCTGGGCCCCGGGCGCGAGGAGGAGCTTGCGTCCGAGGAGGTGGGCCCGCTTCTCGGCCGTCAGTCCCGTCAGGCTCTGGACCTGCTGTTCGAGGAGCCCGTTGACGATCGGCTGCAGACTGGCCTCCGCCTGCTCCCGGGAGACGACGGGGGCGAGCCGGCCGATGGCCTGCAGCCAGTAATCGTTGATGTCGTCGAGACCGTCCCAGTTCGGCGTCATCTGCGCCTTCAGGGTGATCGGGACGAACAGGTCCGCGGGCTGTCCCAGCTGGATCCCGCTGAAGGGGGGACGCGCCACGCCGACCACGGTGAGGGTGCGGCCGTTGACGACCAGCCCCTGGTTGAGGATCGCCGGGCTCGCGCCGAAGCGGCGGGTCCAGTAGCCGTGGCTCAGGACCACGACCGGATTGGCACCCGGCTGGCGATCGTCCTCGGGAGTGAGCAGGCGGCCGAGGGCCGGGCGGACCCCCAGAACGTCGAAGTAGTTCCCGGAGACCAGCTCGCCGCTGGCGCGCTCGGTCCGATCGCGGTCGGCGACGCTTACCGGAATCGCGAAGCGCGCCGCGAGGCCGCTCAGAAGCGGGCTCTGGTCGCGCAGCCCCTTGTAGAACGGGTAGGAGAACGACTGCGCCCCGTCGTCGATGTCGCTCCAGAGGTGCCCGGCCTGAGGTCCCGGCAGCCGCAGCACGACCAGGCGGTCCGGGTCCCGCACCGGGAGGAGGCGCAGCAGGATCTGGTCCGTGAGCGAGTAGATCGCGGTGTTGGCGCCGATCCCGAGGGCCAGGGTCAGGATCGCAACGAGCGCGAAGCCGCGATTCTTGGCGAGCGTCCGCAGGGCGTATCTCAGGTCGGCCACGATCCCGTCCATATCTTCTCCTCAGTCCACGATCCAGCCGTCGGACAGCTTGACGATCCGCCGTCCGTACGTCGCGTTTACGTCGGAGTGGGTCACCTGCACGATCGTCGTCCCCCGGTCGTTGAGCGCCTTGAACAGGTCCATGATCTCTTTCCCCTGCGAGGAGTGCAGGTTGCCGGTCGGCTCGTCGGCCAGGATGACCTTGGGGCGGGCGATCACGGCCCGCGCCACCGCCACCAGCTGCTGCTGCCCGCCGGAGAGCTGGTTCGGGTAGAGGTCCTTCTTCCCGACGATGTGGAACCGGTCCAGGATGTCGGCCACCATCCCCTGGCGCTCGGACCTCTTGATGTTCCTGTAGGTCAGGGGCACCTCGAGGTTCTCGTACACGGTCATGTCGTCGAGCAGGTGATAGCTCTGGAACACGAAGCCGATGTGCTCCTTGCCCAGCTCGGCGCGGCGCTTCGGCGGCCGCTCGTGGACCGGCTCCCCCATGAGGTGGTACTCGCCGGCGAAGGCGGAGTCGTGCATCCCGAGGATGTGCAGGAGCGTGGACTTGCCGGCCCCGGACGGCCCCATGATCGACACGAAGTCGCCGTCCTGGATGTCGAGGCTGATGCGGCGCAGGACGAACGTCCGCCCCGGCCCGTGGGCGAACGACTTCTCGATGTCGATCAGCCGGATGAGAGGCTCCATCACTCGCTCCTCAACGCGATCATCGGGTCGACGCCGGAGGCCCGGCGCGCCGGGAGGTAGCTGGCCAGAAGCGCGACGCCCGCCAGGATCGCCGCGATGAGGGCGAAGGTCAGCGGATCGGTGGCGCTGACGCCGAAGAGCAGGCCGCGCATCAGCCAGGTGAGGCCGAGGGCGCCCATGACCCCCAGGCCGGTGCCGGCGAGCGCCAGCCTCATCCCCTGGCCCACGACCATCAGGATCACGTCGCGCGACCGCGCTCCCAGCGCCATGCGGAGGCCGATCTCCTGGGTCCGCTGCGTCGCGGAATAGGAGATCACGCCGTAGATCCCCACGGCCGCCAGGAGCAGCGCCGCCAGGGCGAAGATCCCGATCAGCAGGGTCTGGAAGCGCGGCCGTCCAACAGCCTGGGCGAGGAGCTGCTCGCCCGTCTTGACGCTGGCGAGGGGCAGGCCCGGGTCCAGGGCCCGCACCTCCCGCCGCACCGTCTCGATCAGGCTCGCCGGCTCCGCCGACGATCGCACCGCGAGGTGCATCTCTCCATCCCAGAAAGGCTGCTGCTCGTAGGGGACGTAGATGGTGGGGGCCCGATCGGCCGCCAGGCCGTTGTACTTCACGTCTCCCGCCACGCCGGCCACGGTGATCCAGGGATCCTCCGGCCCGAAGCCGCCGGCGTGGAGTCGCTTCCCGACCGCGTCGCCGTCCGGGAAGTAGCGCCGCGCCATGGTCTCGTTGATCCACGCGACCGGCGGCGCGTCGGCGTTGTCCTGAGGCGCCGGCGGGCGCCCCTTGAGGAGGGGGATCCCCAGGGTGCGGAAATAATCGGTCCCGATCAGCACCTCCTCCGCCATCGGCAGGCTCTGTCCGGTCGGCACCGGTTGCCCCTCCACCTCGAACATCTCCAGGATGCCCAGCCTGTCCGGTGGGATCGAGTCGCTCACGCTGGCCCCCCGGACTCCCGGCAGGCTCCGGGCGCGCTCGAGCAGCCGGCGGTAGAAGGCGGTCTTCTGCTGCGCCTCCGGGTAGCGGGCCTGCGACAGCGACAGCTGGACCGTCAGGAGCCCTTCCGGATCGAAGCCCGGATCGACCCGCTGCAGGCGCATGAAGCTCCGGACCATCAGTCCCGCCGCGACCAGGAGCATCAGGGCCAGGGCCATCTGCCCGATCACCAGGAGGCCGCGCAGCCGCCGCCGCCCGCGTGTCTCGGTCGCGGCCCGCCCCCCCTCCTTGAGTGTCTGGTTCACGCGGGCGCGCGAGACCTGCAGCGCCGGGGCGAGGCCGAAGAGCACGCCGCTCGCCAGGGAGAGGAGCAAGGTGAAGAGCAGCACGCCCCCGTCGATCCGGACCTCGCTCATCCTCGGGAGAGTCCCCGGCTCGAGCGCCGACAGCAGATCGATGCCCCACAGGGCGAGCATCAGGCCCAGCCCTCCGCCCAGTCCCGCCAGGATGACGCTTTCCGTCAGAAGCTGCCGGACGAGACGACGCCGCGGCGCACCGAGGGCCGTGCGCACGGCGATCTCCCGTTCGCGCGTCGCCGCCCGCGACAGCAGCAGGTTGGCCACGTTGGCCGTCGCGATCAGGAGCACGAACCCGACCGCCACCCAGAGGACCAGGAGCGCCGGTCGCGCCCCGCCCGTGATGAACTCCTTGAGCGGCTCGGCCTCGAAGGACCAGCCTGTCTTCTGCGGGTCGGGCCAGACGGCCTCGACCCGGTCGTGCATCGCGGCGAGCTCGGCGCGCAGCTGCGGCTCGCCGACCCCCGGCTTGAGACGGCCCACGAGGCGGTAGAGGAACGGCGGCCGCTTCGTCGGCGGGGTCAGCTGGAGAATCGGCCAGACGTCGTTGGGGCGGAGGAAGGTGAAGTCCTTCGGCATCACGCCGACGACCGTGAAGGTCTGATCGTTGAGCGTGATGGCGCGGCCGATCGCCCCGGGGTCGCCGGCGAGATGGCGCTGCCACAGCCCGTGGCTCACCACCGCCACGGGCGGCCTGCCGGGGCGATCTTCGTCCGCCGCGAACCCGCGTCCGAGCACCGGCGGCACGCCGAGAACCGAGAAGAAATCCGCCGTCACCCACAGGGCGGACACCCGTTCCGGCTCCTCCACGCCCGTCAGGTTGAGCCGGTCCGCGGTGACCGCCGCCAGGGTCTCGAACCCCTGCATCTGCTCCTTGAGAATCAGGAAGTCGGCCTTGGACACCGTGAAGCGACGGCCGTGCTCCATCCTGTCGATCGTCACGAACGACAGGCGGTCCGGCTCGGCGTAGGGGAGCGGCCGCAGCAGGGTCGCGTTGACCACGCTGAAGATCGCGGTGTTCGCCCCGATCCCGAGGGCCAGGGTGAGCGCCGCCACCGCGGTGAAGCCGGGATTCTTGACCAGCATCCGCATCGCGAAGCGCAGGTCCTGCAGGAGCGTGTCCATGCGGTCCTCTACTCGCACCGGAGCGCGGTCATGGGATCGACGCGGGTCGCCCGGCGAGCCGGCACCACGCAGGCGAGGAGCGCCACGAGAGTCAGCAGGAGCGTCACGCCGGACAGGGTGATCGGATCGGTGGGGCTCACGCCGAAGAGGAGCCCGGAGAGAAACCGGGTCAGGACGATCGAGGCGGCCAGCCCGAGGCCGACACCGGCGAGCGTCAGGCGGATGCCCTGCCCCAGCATCATCCCCAGGATGGCCCGCCGTCGGGCGCCCAGCGCCATGCGAATGCCGATCTCGCGCGTGCGCTGCGCCACTCCGTGCGCCAGGACGCCGAAGATCCCGATCGCCGCGAGGGCGAGGGCGGTGGCCGCGAAGGCGCCGAGCAGGACGGCGCGAAAGCGGGGTCGCGCGACCGATCGATGCAGGAGATCGGAGATGGTGCGCACGTTGGCCACGGCGAGATCCCGGTCCAGCGCCGCGATCGCGCCGCGCACCGCCGCCACGAGGGGAACGGAATCGGACGAGGCGCGCACGGCGAGGGTCATCTCCCACATCGGCAGCTGCTGGTGGGGCAGGTAGAACTCGGGCGGCGCCTCGGTGTCGAGCCCGAAGTGCCTCACGTCCCCCACGATGCCGACGATCGCCCTCGGGGCCGCGTTGTAGACGACGTGCTTGCCGATGGGATCCTCGCCGGGGAAGAAGAGACGGGCCATGGCCTGGTTGATCAGAGCCACGCGGGGAGCGTTGCCATCGTCCGCCTCGGTGAAGCTCCGTCCGCGGACGAGGGGAATGCCCAGCGCCGGGAAATACCCCGGTGTGCTGTAGCGGGCCTCGGCGCAAGGCTGCCGGCCGACGGCGGCGGGCGGATGCTCGATGACGCTGAACCCGTCGCACGAGTTCGATCCGCTCAGAGGGAGGATGTTCACGGCGCCGGCGGACTGCACTCCGGGCAGGGCGTCGAGCCGATCGAGGAGGCTCGTGTAGAAGGCGAACATCCGGCCCTCGTCGGGATAACGACTCTCGGGGAGGGCCAGGTCGAGCGTCAGGACGCGCTCCGCCCGGAAGCCCGGGTCGACCCTGAGCAGCGTCCAGAGACTCTTGATGAGCAGCCCCGCCCCCGTCAACAGGACGAGGGACAGCGCGACCTGGGTCACGGCCAGGGCGCCCAGGACGCGTGATCGACCCCGGCCGGCGGTGGCGTTCCGGCCGTCATCCCGGAGCGCCCGTTCGACGTCCACGCGGGAGTGCTGCAGCGCCGGCGCCAGGCCGAAGAGGATTCCGGCGACCGTCGAGAGCGCCAGCGAGAAAGCCAGGACGCTCAGGTCCATCACGATCTCCCCCGAGCGCGGGAGCGACTCCGAGGCGAGGGCGACGACCAGGTCGGTCCCCCAGAGGGCCAGCAGCGTTCCCGCCAGTCCGCCGCACAGGAAGAGCAGGAGGCTCTCCGTGAGCAGCTGCCGGACGATCCGCAGACGTCCCGCTCCGAGAGCCGCGCGGACGGCGATCTCCCTGCGGCGACCGGAGGCGCGGACCAGGATCAGGTTGGCCACGTTGGCGCAGGCGATCAGCAGCACGAACCCCACCGCGCCGAAGAGGGCGTAGAGCGCGGCGCGGGCGTCCCGCACCACGGCATCCTTGAGCGGCTCGAGGCGCGTGTGGCGGCCGGTGTTCGTGTCGGGATGCTGCTGCTCGAGGCGGCGGGTGATCGTGTCCATCTCCACCTGCGCCTGCTCCAGGCTGACTCCAGGCCTGAGCCGGCCGATGGCGTTCAGCCAGTGTCCGCCGCGCGACTCCGGATCGATCGGCACGGGCCGCCAGAGATCGGGGTCCGCGTCCGGCAGGATGAACCCTGCGGGAAGGACGCCGACCACCGTGTACGGGTGCCCTGCGAGCGTCAGCGTCCGGCCGACGATGCCCGGGTCCGCGCCGAATCGCCGCGTCCAGAAGCGGTGGCCGAGGACCGCCACGCGGTGCCTTCCCGGCTGCTCCTCCTCGGGCAGGAAGAAGCGGCCGACGAGCGGGCGGGCCCCCAGCACCCCGAAGACGTTGGCCGTGGCGATCATCACCGCAAGGCGGACCGGCTCGCCGCGTCCCGTCAGGACGATGTCCCCCTGGCTGAGCGCGGCGATCCCCTCGAACGACCGGCTTTGCGTCCGGAAATCCACCACATCGGGGGGGGACACATTGGCGCTCTCATTGCCGCGCGGCACGTCGGTCCCGTGGACCATGACGAGCCGCTCCGGATCGGGATACGGGAGCGGGCGCAGCAGGACTCCATTCACCACACTGAACAGGGCGGTGTTGGCACCGATTCCTATGGCCAGGGTCAGCACGGCCAGGACGGTGAATCCGGGGGCCTTGAGAAGCGTCCTGGAGCCGTACCTCAAATCCTGGATCAGGGTATCCATGCCGACCTCACTCGCACCGGAGCGCGGTCATCGGGTCGACGCGCGTCGCCCGGCGCGCCGGCACGAGGCAGGCGAGGAGCGCCACGAGAGTCAGGAGGGCGGCCACGACCGTGTAGGTCAGCGGATCGCCCGGGCTGACGCCGAACAGGAGTCCTGCGATCAGCCGGGTCGCTCCGGCGGCCGCCAGGAGCCCGAGCGCCACGCCCACGGCGGCCAGGACGAGCCCCTGGCGCACGACCAGCCCGAGCACCTCGCGGCGTCCGGCGCCGAGCGCCATGCGCACGCCGAATTCATGCGTCCTCTGGCTGACCGAGTAGGCGATGACCCCGTAGGTGCCGACGCCGGCCAGGAGGAGGGCGACCGCGGCGAAGACCGCCAGCAGGATCATGGCGAGGCGCGGCTGGGTGATCGAATCGGCGACCAGCGCCTCCGCGGTACGGATGTCGGACACCGGCTGCTCCCGGTCGACCGAGAGGATCGCCTGGCGCGCGGCGGTGGCGAGCGACAGCGGCTCGACCGTGGTCTTCAGGACGAACGTGAGCCACGAGGACGGGACCTGGAGGAGCGGCTCGTACGTGTGCGGCTTGAACTCCCCGTCGAGCGACGCGTGCTTCACGTCGGCGACCACCCCGACGATCTCCCGCCAGGCGTCGGGGCTGTTGTTGATGTCGATCCGCCGGCCTATCGGATCCTCGCCGGGGAAGAACTTGCGCGCCATGGCCTCGCTGACCACCGCCACGCGCGCGCCGCCGGCGGCGTCCGCTTCCGTGAAACCTCGCCCTCGCAGGATCCGGATCCCCATGGCGTGGAAGTATCGCGGGCTGACCCCGTCGTAGCGCGTGGAGTCCCGGTCGGACGGCGGCTTGTCGGGGTGTCCCTGAATATTGAACGAGTAGGAGGTCATGCTTCCTGACAACGGCATCGTGGTGGCCGCCGCGGCCGATTCGACTCCGGGAAGCGCCCCGAGGCGCTCCAGGGACTCGTGCAGAAACGCCGTCTGCCGCGCTTCGTCCGGGTACTTGGCGTCCGGCAGCGCCACCTCGAGGGTCAGCACGTGGTCCGTCCGGAACCCCGGATCGACGGACTGCAGGCGCATGAAGCTCCGAAGCATGAGGCCGGCGCCGGTGAGCAGGACCAGGGCCAGGGCGATCTCGCCGATCGCCAGCCCGCTGCGCAGGCGGTGGCGCGCCCGTCCGGCCGTCCCGCCGCGTCCCCCCTCCTTGAGGGTCTCGTTGAGGTCCGGCCGCGACGCCTGCAGGGCCGGGATCACGCCGAAGATCAGGCTGGTGAGGAGCGAGAGCCCCAGAGTGAACAGCAGCACGCGGCCGTCCAGATTGATGTCGCGGAAGCGCGGCAGCTGCTCGCGGCCGGCGGCCACCAGGAGATCGGTCCCCCACAGGGCGATCAGCAGCCCGCAGAGGCCGCCGAGGATGCCCAGGATGGCGCTCTCGGTCAGCAGCTGCCGCACCAGGCGCCGGCGGCCGGCGCCGAGCGCGAGGCGGATGGCGACCTCTTTCTGGCGCTCCGTCGCGCGCGCCAGGAGCAGGTTCGCCACGTTGGCGCAGGCGATCAGGAGGACGAAAGCGACCGCGCCGAGGAGGACCAGGAGGCTCGGCCGGACGTCGCCGACGATCGCCTCGGTCAGCGGGGAGACGATCGCGGTCCACCCTTTGTTCGAATCGGGGTATTGCGTCCGCAGGCGCGCGGCGATGGTCTCCATCTCGGCGCGCGCGGACTCCAGGGTGGCGCCCGGCCGGAGCCGCCCGACCACGGTGAGAAAGTGGCCGCCCCGGCTGGCGAGCTCGTCCTTGTCGAAGGACATGGGGGCCCAGACCTCGGAGCGGTTCGGGAAGGTGTACCCGGGCGGGAGAATTCCGACCACGGTCCGCTTCCTGCCGTTCAGCCCGATCGCCCGGCCGACGATCCCCGGATCCGATCCGAAGCGCCGCGTCCACAGCCCGTGGCCGATGAGGACCACCGGCTCGGCCCCGTCGCGATCCTCCTCCGGGAGAAAATCACGGCCGAGGATCGGCTTGATCCCCACGATGCCGAGGAACGGCGCGGACACGCGCGTCCCGTTCAGGCGCTCCGGTTCCGTCCCCTCCGTCAGGTTGTAGGGATTGCCGTCCATGGCCGCCAGCGCCTCGAACTCGTGGTTCTGCGCGCGCCAGTCGTTGAAATCGGCAGGGGAGACCGCGAATCTCTGGAACCCCTTCCCCGGATTGCTCGAGAGGAGGAGCATCAGGCGCTCCGGCTCGGGGAAGGGCAGGGGTCTCAGGAGGACCGCGTTGACGACGCTGAAGATCGCCGTGCTGGCGCCGATGCCGAGCGCCAGCGCCACCACCGCGACCGCGGCGAAACCGGGGCTCTTGTAGAGCGTCCTGAGGCCGTAGCGCAGATCCTGGAGCAGGGAGTCCATCACTCGTACCTCAACGCGACCATCGGGTCGACGAGCGCCGCGCGGCGGGCCGGGAGAAGGCTGGCGAGACACGCCACCGCAAGGAGGAGAAGGGGGGCCAGCGTGAAGACAGCCGGCTCGAAGCTCCCGACGCCGAAGAGCAGGCTGCTCATCAGCCGTCCCAGGGCCAGGCCGGCCAGAAGGCCCGCGCCGACGCCCGCGAGCGCCAGCTTCAGGGCCCCGCGCAAAACCATCCCCAGGACGTCGCGCGGCCGGGCCCCCAGCGCCATGCGGATGCCGATCTCGCGCGTCCGCTGCGTGACGGCGTAGGCCATCACGCCGTACAGGCCGACCGCCGCCAGGAGGAGAGCCAGGATCCCGAACGACGACGCGAGGGCCGCTCCCATGCGCGTCCACCAGAGCGCGTGCCCCATGTGCTCGTCGAGGGTCTTGAGACCGTAGACCGGCAGCCGCGAATCGAGCGCCTGGATCTCGCGGCGCACGCCCTCCAGCAGAGGGGCCGGATCCCCCTGCGTCCGCACCAGGAGGGAGACCTCGGAGTTGTACGACTGCAGCACCGGCCGGTAGATGTGCGCCCGCGGGCGCTCTCCCAGCGTGCGGTACTTGCCGTCGCGCGCCACGCCGACCACCTCGCGCGGCGCCTGGTCGATGCCACCGATTCGGAGGTGCCTGCCGATCGGATCCTCGCCGGGCCACAGGCGGTTCGCCAGGGTCTCGTTGATGATCGCGACCGGTGGCGCCTGGGCGCCGTCGAGATCGGTGAAGGCGCGTCCGCGCACGAGCCGCACGCCGAGGGCGCGGAAGAACCCGACGCTGACGGCGCCGAACTCGGCGGAGATCTCTTCGCCCGGCGCCGGGGCCGGGCGGCCGTCGGCGATGATCGGACTGGTGGAGTTCCAGTTGTCGTCCAGCGGCAGATTGCTCGTCAGGCCCGCCGAAACGACGCCCGGCAGCGCCTCGACGCGACGGACGAGGTCGCCGAAGAATCTCTTCCCCCGATCCTCCGGATAGCCGAGGAGGCCGACGTCGAACGTCCCCACGACCAGATCGCGTGCATCGAATCCGGGGTCGATCGCCGAGGCGTTGCGCAGGCTCTTCAGGAACAGCCCGCCGCTGGCCAGGACCAGAAGCGACAGGGCCACCTGGCCCGCGACCAGGACATGTCGCAGCACGGGGCGGCGGCGCGCTCCCGCTGCGTCGCTTCCGCCCTTGAGCAGGGGAACGAGGTCCGGGCTCGAGGCGTGCAGCGCCGGGGCGAGTCCGAAGATCGCCGCGGTCAGGAGCGAGACGATCGCGGTGAACAGGAAGACGCGTCCGTCGGGGGCGTAGTCGACCGCCAGGTTGTACGGGATGGGAGGGTGGAAGGTCAGCAGGAGATCGGACGCCCAGGCGGCGAAGAGGAGCCCCGCCGCGCCGCCGAGGACCGACAGGCACAGGCTCTCGGTCAGGAGCTGACGCACCAGCCGCCAGCGCCCGGCCCCCAGCGCCAGCCGCACGCCGAACTCGCGGCGCCGCGACGTGGCGCGCGCCAGGAGAAGATTGGCCACGTTGGCGCAGGCAACCAGCAGGACCAGTCCGACGACGACCATGGCCAGCGTGGCCCCCAGATCGATCGCTCCGCCGGCCTCCACGGGAAAGCGCGCCTCGCGCTCCGGCAGGACGAGGGGGCTCAATCCGCCGCTCGCCGCGGGATAGTCCCGCGCCAGGCGCCGGGCGACGACCTGCGCGGCGGCGTTCGCCCCCTCCAGGGTGACGCCCGGCTTCAGGCGGGCCATGGTTTCCATCCAGCGCCAGGGTCGCTCTTCCAGGAGCCCATCGCTCTGGGGCATGACCACGGCGTGCATCGCCACCGGGACCCACAGGTCCATTGCCAGGGCGAACTTGGTGCCGGGAAACTCCTCCGGGGCGACGCCGATGATGCGGAACGGCTCACCGTTGATGGTAATCGACTGGCCCACCACGCCGGCGTCCGAGGCGAACAGCCGCCGCCACAGTCCGTGGCCGATCACCGTCACGGCGTGCGAGCCTTCCGTCCGGTCCTCCTCCGGGAGGAACCCCCGGCCGAGGGCCGGCCGGACCCCCAGCACCGGGAAATAGTTCCCGGTGACCATCTCGCCCCACGCCAGCTCGTTGCGGCCGTCGCGACCGAGCGCCACGTGGACCATCGTGTGACCCATGATGCCGGCGAAGACGTCCATCCCGTCGCGATAGTCCCGGTACTCGGGGTAGGACAGGTCGTGGTAGGCGTCGGCCCGATCGGTCGTGTAGAGGGCGACCAGGCGGTTGGAGTCGGCGACCGGCAGGGGACGGAGGAGCAGCACGTTGATGACGCTGAACATGGCCGCGTTGGCGCCGATTCCGAGGCCGAGAGCCAGGACGGTCACCGCCGTGGCTCCCGGGCTCCTGACGAGCATGCGCAAGCCGTAGCGCAGATCCTGGAGAAGGGTATCCATGGGCGGGCCCCTCGAGCTCGCGGGTTGAGGATCAGGACGCGGCGATGGCGGCGCTTTCCTCGACGATGCGGCCGTCGAACAGGTGGATGCTGCGCTCGGCGTGCCGCGCATAGCGCGGATCGTGCGTCACCATGCACAACGTGGCGCCGGCCCGGTGCAGCTCGCGCAGAAGGTCCATGACCGCCTCGCCGCTCTTGGAGTCGAGGTTGCCGGTCGGCTCGTCGGCCAGGAGGATGAGCGGACTGCCGGCGACGGCGCGGGCCACGGCGACGCGCTGCTGCTGGCCGCCCGAGAGCTGGCTCGGGAGGTGCCGGGCGCGATGCGCCATGCCGACCCGCTCCAGCGCCTCGTTCACCTTCTGGCGCCTCTCCGCCGCTTTCATGCCGCGGTACGTCAGGGGGAGCTCGACGTTCTCGAACACCGTCAGGTCGCCGATCAGGTTGAACGACTGGAAGATGAACCCGATCTGGAGGTTGCGGATGCGGGCCCGGTCCGCGAGAGTCAGGTCGGCGACCTGCTTCCCGTCCAGCCAGTATTTCCCGTCGGTCGGGGAGTCGAGGAGCCCCAGGAGCGACAGGAGGGTCGACTTGCCGCAGCCGGACGGCCCGGCGATCGAGACGTACTCTCCCTTCTTGATCTCCAAGTGGATGGTCGCGAGGGCGTGCGTCTCCACTTCGTCCGTATAGAAGACCTTGGTCACTCCCTCCAGCTGGATCAACGGGCGGCCGTTTGCGCTCATGCAGTCTCCTGGAACGGGGTTCAGTTCAGTCGAAGCCTGTCGAAAGCGTCCCACGCCGAGGTGTCCGACAGAATCACCTGGTCGCCGGCGTCGAGACCTTCGAGGATCTCCACGGTGTTCACGGACGAGCGACCGAGCTTCACCTGGACGCGGACGGCGCTGTTGCCCTCGTCCGCCAGGCGGAACAGCCCGACGACGCCCTGCTCCTGCCCGAAGGCGGGGCGGCCGACGTACAGGACTTCGTTCAGCCGCTCGAGCTCGATCGTCCCCTCGACGCTCAGGTCGGGGCGCGCCCCCTTCGGGAGGGTCCCCGCGAGGGCCACGTCCACCGTGACGGTCCCGCCCTGAACCGCCGGGTCGATGCGCGACACGCTCCCCTTGACGACGCCGTTGCGCGTGTCGATCGAGGCGGGCTGGCCGATCTGGATGTCCTTGGCCTGGGTCTCGGCAATCTTGAGCTCGGCCTTGAGACGCCCCGGCACCGTCACCTTGGCGAGGGTCGCGCCGGGCGCCAGGCGCTGGCCGACCTCGACCGGGAGCTGCTGCAGCACCCCCTCGATCCCGGCGCGCACCCGGAGCTGGCGGACCTGGTTGCGCCGCAGCGCCGTCTGGGCGCGCAGCTGCTCGAGCCGCGCCGTCTGCGACGCCAGCTCCGCCTGGGTCGATTCGGCGGCGATCTCCAGGCGCTCCCGGTCGAGGTTCTGCCGCGTGTCCAGCTCTTCGGCGCGCGACTTCGACAGCTTCAGCGCCAGGTCCGAGATGAGACCGTGCGTCGCCAGCTCTTCGTCGGCCGCGGCCTGCAGCTTGGCCTGCCTGGCGTTCGCCTCGACCGTCGCGAACTCCGCCTTCTGATCGAGGAACTGGCTCTGGAGCCTCACCTTCAGCGTCGTGTAGTCCGCCTCGGCCGCCTTCATCTGCCATTCCGCCTCGTTGGCGGTGTTCTCCAGCTCGGGATTGCTCAGCTCGACGATGACCGAGTCCGGCGTCACGGGGGACCCCGGTTTGATCAGAATCCGCTCGACCCGGCCCTCGGTGGCGGCCGGTATCCAGCGGATCTCCTCCGGCACGAGCGTCCCGAGCCCGCGCACCTGCCTGAGCATCGGCCCGCGCTTCACCGTGTCGACCCACACGGTGGCGCGCGACACAGAAGGGGCGGCCGGCTTCAGGTGCGACAGCCCGACGGTGATGGCGGCCAGCACGGTCACCCCGCCGATGCCGTACAGTGTGCGGGTGATGGTGCGCTTGCGCTTGTTGATCGGGCGCGCTACGTCCATGGATCGAATCCCCTGGGTTCAGCTTTACAGTCGCCTGCTGGCGGTGACTTAAGCGAAATCCGTACCAACCGACGTCCCGGGCGTAAATGGCTGGCGCAGAGTGTGATACCTGGCGGGGGGTGCGGAACGGCGGTTCCCGGCTGTTCGTTTCTGGGACGAGCCCTTCCGGAACCGAGACGGCGATCCGCCTTGCAGCGCATAGGGAGTTCAAGCTGAGATTTTTGGTCCGGTAAGGCCTATTCCGTCGACCTCGGCTCTGCTGGTTGGTGGCGGAACGGGGTAGGGGACCGGGCGGCGGCGTGGGTCGTCCCCGTGGTCCCTCGGTTCGACGTATGGGAGTCTTGTACTGCGGAAATTGCTTATCGGCCAGCGCTTTTTCGGTTGATCGTGGTTGCGCCCCGGCCACCTCGACGTACAATGTCTCCAATCGTTATCTTTGCGGATCCCTCCGTCGGAGGTGCGCTATGCGAAACCCCGTTCTGCTCCTCGCTTTGGTCCTGCTCCCTCTCGTGCCGGCCCCGGAGGCGGCACAACGAGTGCACCCTGAAGGCGGCGGCAGCCCGTTCGTAGGAGACTATCAGTATCTTATCGGCTTTCCCCAGTCCGACCCGAACATCGGGACGGTCGTCATGTCCGCCGACAACGGCGACCGGATCGAGATCCAGGGGGACGGCTGGTTCTCCCTCCCGTCTCGTGAGGCCGGGGGTGCGGGAACCTACGTGCACACGGACGTCTCAGGGAACGAGCTCGAACGAGGCTCCTGGAGGGCGGTAGATTTCGTGAGCTTCATGACCTACGAGGCGGGAAGCTCCTTCGGCGGCAAGCTCGCGCTGCGCATCGTTCTGACCCCCGAAGGCCTCTCGGCCGGGATTCCCGCCAACATGCAGGTGGTCTCCCGGCCCGGAAGCCCTTCTCCCGAATCGGCCTTTGAGGCGCGCGTCGTAATCGCGGACAGCGGCCTCAACTTCAACAAGTGGGTCCAAGGCGCCACGCTCATCTACAAGATCCACATCGATCCGGGGCCGTGAAGGGCCCGACTTCCCGGTTGCAGGGCGCATAGGCGAAACAAGCTGCATGTTACGCCCGGTTAGGTCTATTCCGTCAACCGGGAAACGGGGCGGGGGACCGGGCTGCGGGGGGATTCAAGCTGCGCGGCGGGCGGGTGGCAGGGTTGGCGCGGGGTCGCCAGGCGACGGGTCGACACACGCCCACCTTCGCCGGACAGGCCGGCGACGAGATTGGGCGGGGATTGAAGACCGGTCCCGCGCTTGCGTCCTACCAGTCTGACGGCACGTGCTCCATGGGCTCGGGCCCGGGCCGGGTAGGGGCGATCGGGCGGGGCGCGCGACGGCAGGCCGAGACACTCCAGAATGGCGCGGGTGGCGTCAGGCGGATGGATCGCGGCGAGGACCCGCATTCGTCCGCCGCAGTCTGGACACTCCAGGATGTCCAGAGCGAACACGCGGCGCAGGAGATTCGCCCAGGGGTAGCGGCGCATCGAGCGGCTGTTCCCGGCCGAGCCGCCTGGGCCAGTCTCCTCATTACGGTGCAGTGCAGCGCGCGGACCGTGCGGCCTCGCCGGCGCGCGGCCCAGGGGGACCACCCGATCGCGCCAGCCGGTGCAGGGGGCAAGCACGCCGTGATAGCGGACCTGGTGCGCGCGTGGGGCCGGAATGAGGGGGACGAGGTGCGCGAGGAGCTGGTGCGGCTCGAACACGATCTGCGTCGTGCCGTCGCGCCAGCGATGGCGCAGATGGTAGAGCAACCGGCCATCGGGCAGGCGTTCGAGGCGATCGGTCGCCACGGGCGGTCGCGCGACATAGCGGCAGAGGCGCTCAAGACGGCGGCGATCGCGGGCCGGGACGGCGACGTCGGCGTGCAGCGTGAAGCCCATGGCGGCGGCGCAGCGGGGTGTTGCGGGTGCCGACAGATCCTCGGGGTCGATGCAGTCGCCGCGCCGGGCGGGGCGCCAGCCGCCGGGGGCCAATCCGCGGACCGAGGCTGCGGCGAGGCCGGCGAGGTGGGGCTGGGCGACGGCGAGAAGGTCGGCGTCGGAGGGGTCGGCGTCCGTGCCGAAGCCGCGGCGCTCCATGAGACGCGCCACCCGGCCGGCGACGCGCTCGACGACGCGGCGCACCTCGTCGTCGTGCGGAGGGGGCAGCGCCCGGAAGTGCATGCCCGGCTCGCCGTAGCGCTCGTAGACGCCGTCGAGCAAGAGGGTGTGGAAGTGCACGTTGAGGTTCAGCGCGTCGCCGAAGCGCTGGATGAAGGTCACGGCGCCCCCCCCGGGGCCGCCGGATCGGGCCGTGTTGCCGGGCACGGCGGCGGTAGGAGGCGAACACTCCGCGGACGAACTCCCGCAGAACGACCGAGGTGAGGGCGGCGTCGTACGCCAGGCGGTAGCGCAGGGCGAAGGGAAGTGTCAGGACCCACTGCGGCTCGTTCCATGGCGAGGTGATCCACCGCCGTCCCCTCGGTGTCACGAACCGTGACGCCGTGAACGGCCACCGCGGGCAGGCGGACACCGCGCAGACGGACCTGGGGGGGATCCGACGTGCACTCGGGGCCCAGCTGAAGTGGTCAGCGGGCCCGGTGTCCAGAGGGTGTGGCACGAGTATGAACGGAGCGAACCAGGCAACCCTCGTCCGCATCCAGTAAGGATCCCGACGCCTCCTCGATCAGCCCGGCGGGGCCTGTTTCCGTTCGCCGGCGTAGAACGCCTTTCCCAAGGCCTCCACGAGGACGGGGTCGACCAGGCCGCGCGCGTCCCCCTCGTGGACCAGGTCGTGATCCTTGCGGAAGGCATCGACGGCATCCATCGCCTCGGCGTCGTAGACCCCCCAGGCCTTCGTGAACTCTTCTTCCTTCTTGTCGTACGCTTCGAAGAGTGTCCTCAGGCGGGCCGGATCGCGACGGATGAGGGTCCGATCGAAGTCGAGCGGCGGCAGCACGGGAATCGGCGGTGAGCCGGGCCGGAAATAGCCGGTCTTCTGCAGCATCCTCTTGAGCTCGACCACGTCGTCCCCCTCGACGGCCGAGAAGGAGCGGTATCCGAGGCGGCGGGACGTCGTGTCGTAGATGCGCTTCATCTCGGCGACCGGCTCGGGATGCTCGCCGACGTCGATCGACAGGCTGATGTGATCGCCCCCACGGCCGGGGTCCTTCGGATCGGCGATGCGGATGGCGGCGGACTGGAAGTAGCCCCAGCGCTTGTCGCCGCCCGTTTTCTGACCGGCCGCCAGGGCCAGGATCAGCCGCTCGGCCAGCGGCATCCCGGATCCCTCGGTGGATTCGAAGTGCTGCGCCACGGCGTCGACGACCTGCCGGCCGACCAGGATGTTCCCCTGCACGGTGTAGTTCGGGCCCTGGCGGCTGCCGGCCCAGGCGCTCGTCTCCTTGCCGGTGAACGCCGCCGCGCGCCCTTGCATGTCGATCACGCCAATCTGCCGGCGCTCCCGCCCCTTGTCGTCCGCAAGCAGGCGCTCGATGACCTCCTTGGGCTCCACCTTCTTCTCGAGGAGATCGAGCGCCTGCGGGCCGTATTCGACCACCGTCCAGGCCTGGGTCGCCGCCGCGCCGACGCCGGACCGCACCCAGGGGACCGCGCGCCCGACGAACGGCACGCGCGTCGTCACCGCCACGCCGCTCTCGCCGGTCTTCGGATCGATGGCACAGATCGAAAAGGTCGAGTGCAGGAGTCCGGCGGGGTCCGGCTCGCCGGCGGGAGCGACGCCCGCAAGCGCGAGGGCGAAGAGGAGAACCGGCGTGGCGGAGCGGAGGCGTCGGATCACGCGGCGGATCTTACCTCACGCGCGGCCCGGCCGAATCCTCGGACAGGCTCCCGGGTCCCACGGGGATTTGCAGGCCGCTGCGGCTCGTGATACGGTGCCGTTCGGCTGCAGCCGTTCCTCCCGCTCTAAGACGAGGCCCGCTGAATGAGGCTCCCAGCCGGAGCGCTCCTCCTGACCGGCGCCTGCGCCCTGGCCGTGGGGAACGCCTGCTCCATGAGGACCTTCGCCATCAACCGGCTGGGGGACGCCCTGGCCGAAAGCGGCGCCACCTACGCGTCCGACAACGACCCGACGCTCGTCCGCGAGGCGCTTCCGTTCGCGCTCAAGCTCATCGAAAGCCTCCTCGACCAGAGCCCGAGGCATCGGGGACTGCTCCTGGCGGCGGCGGGAGGATTCACGCAGTACACGTACGCCTTCGTCCAGGAGGAGGCGGACGAGGCGGAAGACGAAGACATGGCGGCGGCCGCGACACTGCGGGAGCGGGCGCGCAAGCTCTACCTCCGGGCCCGGGACTACGGCCTGCGGGGGCTCGAGGTCCGCCACGACGGCATCGCCCCGGCGCTGCGCTCCGGGAGCGTGGCGGCCGCGGCGCAGGCGGAGCGCGACGATGTGCCCCTGCTCTACTGGACGGCGGCGGCCTGGGGCGGGGCGATCGCCATGAAGAAGGACGACCCCGAGCTGCTGGCCGACCTCCCCGTCGTCGAGGCCCTCATGAAGCGGGGCCTGGCGCTCGACCCGGCGTTCGATCATGGCGCCATCCACGAATTCCTGATCGCCTTCGAGGGCGGCCGGTCGGAGGCGATGGGGGGATCGGTCGAGCGGGCGCGGGCGCATTTCCGGGAAGCGCTCCGGCTTTCGGGCGGAATGCGGGCCGCCCCCCTGGTGGATCTGGCGGAGACCGTGGCGGTGCGCCTGCAGGACCGCGCCGAATTCGAGGATCTGCTGAAGCGGGCGCTGGCGATCGACGCCGATGCGCGCCCCGAGTGGCGGCTCGCCAACCTGTCGATGCAGAGGCGAGCCCGCTGGCTTCTGGCGCGCGCCGACCAGCTGTTCGTCATCCAGGAGCCTCTCGGATGAGGTCCCGAATGGCAGGACCGGCCGCCGCACGCCTGGCGATTGCGGGGCTTCTCGGCAGCGCCGGCTTCGGCCCCGTCGCGGCCGATCCTCCGGTCGTCCTGAAGATGGGGACGAGCGCGCCGGAGGGCTCCTCCTGGCACCAGATCTTCAAGGAGATGGGGGACAAGTGGAAGCAGGCGCCCGGCGGAGGGGTCACGCTGCGCATCTACCCCGGCGGGGTCCTCGGGGACGAGCCCGACCTGGTGCGCAAGATGCGCGTGGGGCAGATCCAGGCGGCCGCCCTGACGTCGGTGGGCCTCTCGGACATCGACGAATCGGCGGCGGCCCTCACGATCCCGATGCTGTACCGCTCGTACGAGGAGCTCGACCACGTGCGCGAAGGGCTGCGCCCCGCCCTCGAGCGGCGCCTCGAAGAGAAGGACTTCGTGGTGCTGAACTGGGGCGACGCCGGGTGGGTGATGTTCTTCGCCAAGGAGCCCTTTCGGACCCCGGACGACGTCCGGAAGATGAAGCTCTTCGTGTGGGCCGGCGACAACGAGGCGGTCGACGTGTGGAAGGCCTCCGGGTTCCACCCGGTCCCTCTGGCGGCAACCGATATCCTGCCCGGCCTTCAATCCGGCCTGATCAACGCCTTCGACACGACGCCTCTGCTGGCTCTGGCGTCGCAGTGGTTCGGTCCGGCGCCCTACATGCTCGACCTGAAATGGGCGCCCCTCGTCGGCGCCACGGTCGTGACGCGGAAGGCGTGGGACAGGGTCCCGGCGCCGGCGCGGCCCGTGCTGCTGAAGGCGGCGGCGGATGCGGGTGAGAGGCTGCGGGGAGAGATCCGGGCCGGGAACGAGCAGGCGATCGAAGCGATGAAGAAGCGCGGTCTCAAGGTCATCCCGAGCTCGCCCGAGATCGAGGCAGCCTGGCGACGCGCGGCCGAGACCGCCTATCCCCGGATCCGCGGCCCCATCGTGCCGGACAAGGTGTTCGACGAGGCGCTGCGCCTGCGCAACGCCTACCGCTCGTCCGCGCTGAAACCGGCGGGAGGCGGACCGGGCGGATGAGCTCTCTCTGGAGCGACTCACCCGAGATCCTCGCCGGCACGGGGGTGAGGCGCACGCGCGAGCGCCGCCGGGCCGGCTGGCGACGGGCGGCGCTCACCACCGAGAACGGCCTCCTGTCCCTGTTCCTCGCCGCGATGGCGATCATCCCGATCGCCGAAATCGTGCTGCGCACTTCGGCGGGGTTCGGCATCCCCGGATCGAGCGCGATCGTGCAGCACCTGACTCTCGCCATCGGCATGCTGGGAGGCGCCGTGGCGGCGCGCGAGGCGCGTCTCCTCTCGCTGTCGACCGGCGCGACGCTCCTGACCGGGTGGGCGCGCTCCGCGGTGCGCGTCTTCGGCGGCGCGTTCGCGACCACGGTCTCCGCGCTCCTGTGCGTCGCGAGCGTGCAGCTCGTCCTGTCCGAGCGTCAGGGCGGGAAGCTCCTGGTCGGCAGCCTGCCGCTCTGGGTCGTCGAGGCGATGCTCCCGCTGGGGTTCGCCCTGGTCGCCTGGCGCCTCCTGCGGCACTCATCCTACTCAAGGACCGGACGGGGCATGACGCTGCTGCTCGTCGCCATCGCTCTCTACCTCATGGTGCGACCGCCCCTGCCGCCCGCGCAGCTCGTCGTGCCGGCCTTCGTGGCGCTCGTCCTGGCGACGGCCGTGGGCGCACCGGTGTTCACGGCGCTGGGAGGCGCGGCCCTGATCCTGTTCTGGGGGGAAGGGGTGCCGATCGCGTCGATCCCGGTCGAGACCTACAGGCTCGTCGTGTCGCCCACCCTGCCGACGATCCCCCTGTTCACCCTGGCCGGGTATTTCTTCGCGGAAGGGGGGGCCTCGAAGCGCCTGGTGCGCGTCTTCCAGGCCCTGGCCGGCTGGATCCGGGGCGGGCCGGCGATCGCCACGGTCCTGGTGTGCGCCTTCTTCACCTCGTTCACCGGGGCCTCCGGTGTCACCATCCTTGCCCTGGGAGGTCTCCTGATGCCGGTGCTCCTGGCGGCGCGCTGCTCCGAGAAGGACTCGCTCGGCCTGTTGACGGCGGGGGGATCGCTGGGGCTTCTGTTCCCGCCGAGCCTGCCCGTGATCCTTTACGGCATCGTGGCGCACACCCCGATCGACCGGATGTTCCTGGGAGGATTTCTGCCGGGAGTGCTGATGCTCCTGCTTGCCGGCTGGTGGGGAAGCCGCCGGGCCGGCGGGGCAGCCGGGGGACGGCGATTCGACCGGCGCGAGGCGTGGGCTGCCGTCCTCGAGGCCAAATGGGAGCTGCTCCTGCCGATCGTCGTCCTCGTCGGGCTTTACGGAGGGTTCGCCACCCTGGTCGAGGCGGCGGCCCTGACCGCCCTGTACGCCTTCGTCGTGGAGGCCTTCGTGTACCGCGACCTGAAGCTCAGGAGCGACCTGTTGCACACCATGACCGAATGCGGTGTCCTGGTCGGCGGGGTGCTGCTCATTCTCGGCGTGGCGCTCGGGTTCACGTCCTACCTGGTGGACGCCGAGGTCCCGGCGCGCGCCGTGACCTGGGTAAAGGGGGCGATCGACTCGCCCCTCGTGTTCCTCCTGGTACTCAACCTGTTCCTGCTCGTCGTGGGGTGCCTCATGGACATCTTCTCGGCGATCGTCGTCGTGGCCCCCCTGATCGTCCCGATGGGGGAGGCGTTCGGCATCGACCCGGTCCACCTCGGGATCATCTTCCTGGCCAACATGGAGCTCGGCTACCTGACGCCGCCCGTCGGGATGAACCTGTTCCTGTCCTCCTACCGTTTCGACAAGCCGCTTCTCGAGGTCTACCGCGCCGTCGTGCCGATGCTCCTGGTCCTCCTGGCGGGGGTCCTGGTCATCACCTACGTCCCCGCCCTGACCACGGCGCTGCCGGAGTGGCTGGGAAGATAGGCGCGGCAAGGATTCCCGGGCCGGCCTGGCGGTCATTCACCCCAGAATAATGATTGACACGGGCATGCTCTTAACGCATATTCTTGCATCTTTTCCCCGGGATGCTCGGAAGCCCCGGAACAGGAAACGAGCGAGGAGTCACCCAGTTGCCCCAATCGGGGTCTGTCTGGTCTAGAGCGCAGCTGTCCCTGTCCATGGTCCTGTGGGTGGCCGCCGGCGCCGCACGAGCGGACGCGGCGACCCTGCTCGACTACCAGGACGAGGCCGCATTTCGCGCGGCTGTCGTCACCCCGCACACCCTGGAGAACTGGGACTCCTTCCCGGCGGGCCGGCGGATCACCGATCAGATCCCGGGCGTGACGATTTCCTCCCCGAATTCGGGCCTCCGGAACTTCATCCCTATCCAGGTGATGACGACCGGAGGGGCCAAGTCGGTCCCCAACGTCCTGGGGGGCGGCTTCGCGCGGAGCACGACCAAGCCTCCGCAGGCGATCGTCCTGGAGTTCGCGCCGACCACCGCGGCCTTCTCCTTCTATCTGACCGACCAGGATCCGGCCGCCACCAACGTCACGGTCCGGTTCGAGCTCGCCGGCCAGACCTTCGTCACCCGTTCCGTCGTCAACCCGCACCCGAGCCAAGCGGCCCCCATCTTCTTCGGCGCCACCTCGGACACGCCGATCGTGAGGGTCACCCTGACGGCCGGGTTCAAGAACGGCGGCCAGGGCGGCTACGAGGAGTTCACGATCGACAACCTGTTCTTCGGCCGCTCCTGTCCGCTGGACGTCACGCCGCCCGTGTGCACCGGCCACCCGGTCGAGCAGGGGAGCACCGTGGTCATCGCCGGCACGGCGACCGACGACCAGGCGTGCGACTCCGGAATCGCCAGCGTGGCGCTGCGGCCGGGCGGGACGAACGTCTCCGTGAGCCTCGATCCGGCCTTCCAGACCGGGGATCCCGTCGCGGGCTTCACGGCGGCCCAGACCGACTTCTCCCTGGACGGGCAGGCGACGGTGATCGCCACCGACGGCGCGGGCAACACCTGCGCGCTGCCGGTCTGCTTCCATGCGCTGCCTGGCGGGCCGGTCGTGGACCAGGTCGTCTGCTGCGGCGACGGGTTCCTCTTACAGGTCACGAACGAGAACAACCTCCCGGCGGGGACCGCGGCGTGCAGCGCCACCCTGCCCGGTCCCTCGGAGCCCCCGTTCCCGCCGGGTTACGAGCCGTCTCCCCCCGAGGACCCCTTCCCGTGCCGGGTGCTCACGATCGAATCGCCGATCTCCGGCCTCACGGAGATGGTCTACAAGAAGGACGCGGCCTTCGAGCCGCGCCTGCGGCTCCTGTTCTCCCGATCGACCGACGGCGGGCTGACCTTCCCGCCGTTCACCGACGTCACCACCTCCGTCGAGCCGATCCTCACCATCGTTCCGGATCCCACCCGCGTCGGCGGGTCGGTGGCGTGGTCCCCTGTCAAGGTGGCCTGCGCGATCCAGGGAGTCGTCGACTGCTCGTCCATCGATCCGACGTTCGATTTCGACCAGGACGGCTACCCGCTTTGTCCCGCCGCGGGCTCGGGGATTCTGGCGGACTGCAACGATCAGATCCCGACCATCCATCCCGGCGCCGCGGAGATCTGCAACGGCATGGACGACGATTGCGACGGGCTCGTCGACGACGGCAACCCCGGCGGGGGCCAGGCATGCCAGGTCGCCGGGGGGCTGGGAGCCTGCGCCACCGGGACGACCGCCTGCTTCGAGGGGCACCTGGTCTGCAACCCGTCGAGCGAGCCGACCGGGGAGGTGTGCGACGGAGTCGACAACGACTGCGACGGCGCCGTGGACGAGGGACTGGGGACGATCACGTGCGGCAGCGGCGCCTGCGTCCGCACCATCAGCGCCTGCATCGGCGGAATCCCCCAGGTCTGCGTCCCGGTGGAGCCCGGACCTGAAATCTGCAACGGCGTGGACGACGATTGCGACGGCCTGATCGACGAGGCCTACGTCTTCTCCGGTTTCGGGCAGCCGGTGGAGGACGACGGCAGCGGCGTGTTCCACCGCAGGCAGGTGATCCCCTTCAAGTTCTCCATCCGCAATTGCGCGGGCGCGAACGTGGCGGGCGCGTTCGCCACGATCGAGGTGTTTTTCTATCGGGACGGCGTGGTGGGCAACAAGGTGAAGGACGTGACGTCACCGGGCCAGGCGAACACCGACAACATCTACCGCTACGACGCCGCGGGCCGCCAGTACATCTACAACCTCGGCACGCTGTCCCTGTCGATCAACACCAGCTACGTGGTCCGCACCCGGATCGACGACGGATCGGTCCACGACGTGATCATCTCGATCATCAAGTAGGCGGACCGCGCCGCCGATCTCATCCGCCGCGCTGGCTCTTCGTCGGCGTGGACATTCCCGGCTTGTGGCCCCGCGTGGCCTCGTGGGGCGCCGCCTTGTTCCCGCCGCTGTCCTGGGAGTGCGCATTGCCGCCGTCGAGGACCTCGATGGTGGCGGCGCTGATCAACGCCTGGATCGACCTCTGCAGGATCGCGTCATCGGGGACCTGGCCGGTCTTGCCCGGACCGAGGTAGAGGACCTTCCCGCCGGAAAAGGTGAGCTTGAGGGGTTTGTACGTCTTGTTCCTGATCGTCTTCACGGTGGCTCTTCCTCCGAATACCCCGACACACTCCTAGCGCTTGCCCGAGGCGACGGTCCGTCGTGGCGGCCGGGACGGGGCGGGGCCGCGCTCGGCCGCCGGCGGAGGCGCCAGGCGCCGGCACGCCTGCTCGAAGCGCGCCCCGAGCGTCCGGCGGTCGTTCTCGTGCGCATAGCCGATCCTCTGCCAGGCATCGCGCGCCTTCCTGACCTCTTCGGCGTCGGCGCGCTGCCGGGCCTCTTCGGCGACCTTGCCGCCGATGGTGTTGGAGGCGAGGGCCTCGCGCCACATCGTCGCCAGCCGGGTCACGGGTGAGAGGTTGTCCGCCGAGGCGGGGCCGCCGCCCGGCAGGAGCCGCTCCAATCGGACGCACAGATCTTCCATCCTGCTCCGGTTGGTCTCTGCGTCCAACGCCGTTCCCTTCAGGGCCTCCGGATTCCTGACGACCAGGCCGTCGAGAGCCGCCTGGAAGCGCTCGCCGACCGGTCCGGCGAGAGCGTCCGGCAGGGATGGGCTCTTCTTCCAGCGGTCCCAGGCGGCCTCCAGACGGGGCAGCAGCCCCTCGGCGGGGACGTCCATCTGGAACGCCTCCACCTCCGCGCAAATCGCTTCGCGCCCCGCCAGGGCCATGTCCCTGTCGATCTGCTCCCGGCGCTTGTACCGATCGAAGAAGCGATCGCCGGCGGCACGGAAGCGCCGCCAGAGCGCCTCGGAGCGGCTCGGGCGGGCGGGGCCGATCGTCTTCCACTCCGCCTGGAGCCTCTTGAATTCGGCGGCCGTGGGCTTCCAGTCGGTGGACTCGGCCAGGGACTCGGCGCGGGCGATGAGCGCCTCCCGGCTCTCCACGTTCTTCGCCCACTCCTCCTTCCGCTTCGAGCGGTCCTGGTCGCGGCGGGTGAAGAACTCGTCGCAGGCCCTCCGAAAGCGCTCCCACAGCGCCTTCTCCTGGCCGCGGGCGGCCGTTCCCGCGGTTTTCCATTCGGCCTGAAGCCCCTTGATCGCCTCCGCCGTCTTGATCCAGTCGGTGGAGGCGGCGAGCGCCTCGGCCTTCTCGCACAGCGCGTGCTTGAAGTCGGTGCGCTCCTGCAGGAGCGACTCGTGGCGGGCGCGCACGGCATCGGTCGCGGTCTTGAAGCGCTGCCACAGGGCCTGCGCCCTGTCGGGCTCGGCGACGCTCGCGGTCTTCCAGCGCTCCAGGAGATCCGGAAGACGGCGGGCGGCCTCCTCGGGGTCGGCGATGGGGAGGAGCGCCTCGGCCCGGGCGCACAGCTCCTCCTGCACGTTGGTGTTGGCCCAACGCTTCCACTTGTCGGACTCCCGCGCCTCCTGGAGCCGGGGGGCGAGCGCCGCGCGGATCGCCTTGAGGCGCTCGAGCAGCGTGTCGTGGTCGCGCCGCGTAGGAAGCGGAGGCATAGTGTCGAGGACGGCGCGCACCTCACGCAGCGCGGGCTCGGCCTTGCCGAGCGACAGGGCGGCCGACTTCAGCAGGCGTTCGGCGCGCTCGCACAGCTTCTGGAGCCGCGCCAGGTGATCCCGCTTCTCCTGCGCCGCCTCCTCCCGGAGGCGCTGCTTGTCCTGGCGGGCGGCGAGGTCGATCTCCTCAAGACGATGCCGCTCCCGATCCTGCTGCCAGGTCTCGAAGCGGGTCCGTCCGGAAGCGCGCGCGGACTCGAACCTGGCTTCCAGGCCGCGCGCCTCGGCCAGGACCTCGGAGTCGACCGGATCGTCCGGCCGCAGGCCGGCGAGCGGGCCGAGGTGCTCCCACTCCCAGGTGGCATCCTCGATCGCCCGCGGCAGGCTGTCCCCTTCGGCTGATTCGAGCGTCTCGAGGATCAGGATGCGCGGCACGATGTGCCGCTCGCGGCGGGCGCGCAGGAGCTCCGCGTGGCGGCGCCGGTCCTCCCGCTCCGTCAGGTTATGGCGCAGCCTCTCGCGCGCCTTCGGCATCGCCGCCTGGAAGCGCTCGTCGAGATCGTCGTCCACCCGGGGCACCAGATCGGTCCAGGCATCCTGGATCGCCGCGATTTCGGCGGACAGCGTCTCGCACTCACCCGAGCGTGCGAGGGCCTCGGCCTTCTCGCACAGGCGGATCTGCGCCCGCCGGTCGGTCGGGGGGCGGACGGCGGCGCCGGCCGCCTGCCGTTCGTGCAGGATCGTGCGGGCGCGCCTGACGGCGGCGCGGCTCTTGCCGTGCTGCGCGACGGCGTCCAGGAAGTCGCCCGCGGGGGATTCGCCCGACGATCCGAAGCGATCCGATCCGGTCAGATGCTCCAGGGCCGACAGGGCGGCGTCATCGTGCGGGCTCTTCAGGGCGATCGCGGCGAGCTCGTCGCGCACGACGCCGTCCGCCGCGGGAAGCTCGACAACCCGCGCCAGGGCCTCGAGCCGGA
Organism: Candidatus Polarisedimenticolia bacterium; assembly: GCA_036001465.1. NCBI lineage: Bacteria > Pseudomonadati > Acidobacteriota > Candidatus Polarisedimenticolia > Candidatus Polarisedimenticolia bacterium. The sequence continues at coordinate 31,317 of DASYUH010000060.1, read as the reverse complement.
CGGCGGCATGCCGGCCGTGTCGCGCCACGCTGGCGAGCGCCTTCGGTTCCGAGAGGCGGGACAGCGCGGCGCGGCTGGCCTGCTCGTGGGCCGCCTGCCTCGCGATCTGAAGGAGGATCCGCGCATCCTCGATCGCCTCGACCGCCTTCCGGCCGGCCGCCTCGTCCGTGCCCTCGAGGGCGTGGGACAGGAGCGCCGCCTGGGCCTCCTCCCGCACGCCGGGATCGGGGTCCGTGCGCGCCAGATCGACGATCAGGGCGACATCCGCGATCTGGCCGACGGCGGCCCGCCGCACTTTCGGGTCCGGATCCTTCCAGCCGGGCTGCGGCCGAAGGCGCTCTAAGAGGCCCATCGAGTCATGCTCCGAGGAAAGTGAATTGTACGCCATCCCGGCCCCGGAGAGGAGGGATCCCGGGAGCCGGTCCCTATACTCGGACAGGCTCCAGCGCTCCGTTCAGAGAATGCGCTGACCCAGGGCGGAGAGGACCAGCTCGGCGCCGACCTCGGCCGAGTGGTTGCGGACGTCGAGAGTCGGGTTCAGCTCGGCGACGTCCATGCCGACGAGGCGGCGGCTCTCGGCGATCGTCTCGCAGAGGAGGTGGGCTTCCCGGTAGGACAGCCCGCCCCGCACCGGGGTGCCGACCCCGGGGGCCACCTCCGGGTCGAGGCCGTCGAGATCGAGGCTGAGGTGGATCCCGCCGGTGATCCCGGCGAAGGCCGACAGCACCTCTTCGACGATGGCGCCGATGCCGCGGCGGTCGATGTGCGACATGGTATAGGCGCGGACGCCGCTCCGGCCGACCAGGTCCTTCTCCCTTTCGTCCAGGTTGCGGATGCCGACGAGGGCGACGTGGCCCGGCGTCACGCTCGCGCCCCCTCCGAGCGCCACGAGCTCCTCCGGCTCCTGGCCCAGGCAGGCGGCGAGCGGCATGCCGTGGACGTTGCCGGAGGGGCTCGTTCCGGGGGTGTTCATGTCGGCGTGGGCATCGACCCAGACGACCGCGAGCTGCTCCCCGCGGCTCTTGAGCGCGCGCGCCACGCCGGCGATGGAGCCGGCCGCGAGCGAGTGATCGCCCCCCAGGCAGATCGGAATCCGCCCGGCCGCGGCCGCCTCGGAGGTCAGGTCGGCGACCTGGCGGCACGCGGCCGCGATCGGACCGATGTAGCGCTTCCTGGGATCACCCGGGTCCAGCCCCTCGGGGTTGGGCACCGGCACGTTGCCGCGGTCGCGCACGTCGAATCCGAGCGCCCGGATGCGCCCGGCGAGCCCGGTCAGGCGGAAGGCAGAGGGCCCCATGTCCACGCCGCGTCGACCGGCGCCGAGATCGAGCGGCACGCCGATGAGATCCACCCCGCGACCGTGACCCGCGCGCTGCACGTCAGCCGGCATCCGCCCATGATACATAATCGCGCCGGTGCAGGCTCGCCGTCTCGTCTACGTCGCGCTGTTCGCCCTGGCGATGGCCTACGTGGAGGCCGCGGTCGTCGTGTACCTCAGGCTCGTCTACGGAATCACCGACCTCGTCCGGGACGTGGCCGCCTACGATCCCGCCCTGGCGGCGATCGAGGTGGGACGGGAGGCCGCGACCCTGGTGATGCTCCTCGCCGTCGGTCTCGCGGCCGGGCGATCGGCGCAGGCGCGGGCGGGATTCACGCTCTTCGCCTTCGGACTCTGGGACATCCTGTATTACTCCTGGCTCCGAATCCTCATCGGATGGCCGAGGACCCTGCTGGATCCGGACCTCCTGTTCCTGATCCCGCTTCCGTGGTGGGGCCCCGTCCTCGCTCCGGTCCTGATCTCCGTCCTCTCGATCGCGGCCGGATGGCTGGCGGTCGCGCGCGACGACCGGGGGATCGGCCTCGACCCGGGACGGGCCGGCTGGGCCTGTGTGGCGGGGGGAGTGCTGGCCGCCCTGTACGCCTTCATGGCCGACGCCCTGAAGGCCCTGCCCGCGAGCCCCGAGGCCCTGAGTCGCCTGAGGCCCTCGCCGTTCCCGTGGCCCGTCTATTCGGCCGGGCTTCTTCTGATGTCCCTCGCGCTGTGGCGCGCCGCGCGCTTTACACTCCGCCACCCCGCCCGCTAGACTGAAGGCTCATGAGCCACTCCGCCTCTCGCGTCATCCTGTTCGACATCGACGGCACGCTCCTGACCACGGCAGGGGCGGCGCGCGAGGCGTTCACCCGGGCGCTGTCGGAGGCCGCGGGGCGGCCGATTCATCCGGACGGCTATTCCTTCTCCGGCCGGACCGATCCGCAGATCGCGCGCGACATCCTCGCGGGGAACGGGGTGTCGGGGGCGCTCCTGGAAGCCGCGATTCCGGAATCGATCCGCCTCTACCTGCACTACTTCGCGGAGCAGGGGGGCGCCGGGAAGGCGCGGCTCCTCCCGGGAGTGCGGGAGCTCCTGGATGCCCTGGCGGGACGTCCGGACGTCCGGACCGCGCTTCTGACCGGCAATGTCGAGGCGGGGGCCCGGCTGAAGCTCGGCCTCTTCGACATCACGCGCTACTTCGACTTCTCGATCAGCTGCTTCGGCAGCGACGACTCCGACCGATACCGGCTCCCGGCCCTGGCGCTCGAGCGCGCCCGCCGCGCGCTGGATCCCGTGATGGAAGGGAGCCAGCTGGTCGTGGTGGGGGACAGCGAGCACGATGTTCTGTGCGGGCGATCGATCAGGGCCCGCGCCGTCGCGGTCTGCACCGGCTGGACTTCCGTGACCGTCCTGCGGGCCCTCCGGCCGCACGCCCTTCTGGCCGACCTGTCCGACACCGGGCGCGCCCTCGCGGCCCTCCTGCCGGCGCCCCACGCATGACCCCCCTCCTCCTCGACCACAAGCCGGTCGAGCTGAGGCTCAGGCACACCTGGACGATCGCCCGCAACTCGAGCCGCGTGAAGCGCAACGTCCTGACGCGCCTGCGGCACGGCGGGACCGATGGGTATGGCGAGGCCGCCCCCAACCCGCGCTACGGCGAGGACGCGGAGTCGGTCGCGCGGGCCCTCGACACCCTGGCGCCGCGGCTTCCGGACGATCCCGGGCGCCTGGATGCGATCCTCGATCGGGTCGAGGCGGCCCTGCCTTCGAGCCCCGCCGCCCGGGCGGCGATCGACATCGCGCTTCACGACTGGGCCGGCCGCTTGGCTGGCCAGCCGCTCTACCGCCTGCTCGGGACCGATCCGCGCAGGACGCCGTCGACGTCGATGTCGATCGGCATCGACGCGATCCCGGTGATGCAGGAGAAGGTGCGCGAGGCCGGCGACGCCCCGGTCCTCAAAATCAAGGTGGGCCTGACGAACGACCGTGAGATCCTGGAGGGCATCCGGAGCGTCACCGGCAAGCCGCTCTGGGTCGACGCCAATGAAGGCTGGACCGACCCCGCCCTGGCGGTCGAGATGATCCGGTGGATGCAGGGGATGGGTGTCGTGCTGGTCGAGCAGCCGCTGCCGGCCGCCGACCTGGAAGGGGCCCGATTCGTGCGCGAGCGGGTGGACCTGCCGGTGTATGCCGACGAGGCGGCCCTGGCCCCGGGCGACATCCCGCGGCTGGCGGAGGCGTTCGACGGGATCAACATCAAGCTGCAGAAGGCGGGCGGCCTGCGCGCCGCCCGGCGCATGATCGACGCGGCCCGGGAGTCCGGCCTGAAGGTCATGCTCGGCTGCATGATCGAGACCTCGATCGGCATCACCGCGGCGGCGCACCTGTCCCCCCTGGCCGATCTCGCCGACCTGGACGGTCACCTGCTGATCGCGGACGACCCGTTCGACGGCGTGCAGGTGCGGCAAGGGCGGCTGTTTCTTCCCGACCGACCGGGGCTCGGGGTCCTGGGCGCATGGTGACCCCGGCGCGCGCGGCGCTCTGCGGCGCGACCCTGGTCGCGATCCTGACGTCGGGCGTCGTCGCGCGTGCGGCGGCGCCGGGATCGGGCGACCCGAAGCGGAGCGAGCTGCACGGCAAGCTGGAGGCGACGCTGGCGCGCCTCGCAACCGGTCTCGACGGCGCCTCGGGCTACGTCCTGCGCGATCTGGAGAGCGGCGAGACGTTCGAGAAGGACGCCGACTCGGTGTTCCCCGCGGCCTCGACGATCAAGCTGGCGGTCTTCCTCGAGCTGTACAAGCGGGCGGAGGAGGGGACGATCGATCTGTCGAGACCGGTCCCCATCGATCCGAAGGCGCGCGTCGAGGGGGGCGGCGTGCTGGAGAAGTGGGCCGCGCCGTACCCCGCGCTGACGGCGCTCCAGCTTTCCGTCCTGATGATGGACTTTTCGGACAACTACGCGGCCAATCTGCTCATCGACCTGGTCGGCATGGACGCGGTCGGGCGGCGTCTCCTGGGCTGGGGCCTCAAGGACACGCGCTTGAGGCGCAGGATGATGGACGTGGCGGCGGCGCGCGCCGGTCGCGAGAACGTCACGACGCCGCGCGATCTGGCGGCGCTTCTCGAGCGGCTCCATGCGGGCCGCCTCCTGGGCGCCGCGAACACCCGGCAGGCGATCGACATCATGAAGCGCAACGAAGGCACGCCGATCAAGCGGGGACTGCCGCCGGACGTCCCTGCGGCCGACAAGAGCGGCGAGCTCGACGGGGTGCGCGCCTGCGCGGGGCTCGTCTTCATCCCGGCGGGGCCGCCGCGGGAAGGAGGGAACGGGGCCGCTCCGGTCAGGCCCCTGCTGATTTCCGTGATGACCGCCTACCTCGGGAACGACCAGGCGGGAGAAGCGTTCATCAGCGACGTGACGCGGGCGGCCTACGACCACGTCAGCCGGCTCGCGGCCTCGTCGGAGCACGGCCGCCGCATCGGGCCGTGAGCGGGAGCCGTCCGATACTCGCGCAGGCTCCTAGTGGGATCCGGAAGACGTCATTCCGGCACCGGCCGGGAGCTGCCCGCCGGGCAGAGGCACGTTCCCGGAGCGCAGGTACGGCGTGGGGTCGACGGGATGGCCGTTTCGTCGGACTTCGAAATGCAGGTGAGAGCCGTGCGCGTTGCCGGACGCGCCGACCTCCGCGATCGCGTCGCCCTGTCCGACGCGGTCGCCTTCATGGACCAGAAGCCGGCTCGCGTGGGCGTACAGAGTCGTGAGCCCGCTGCCATGATCGATGACGACCGTCCGCCCGTATTTCCCCTCGCTGCCTGAGGCCACGACGATCCCGGCGGCGACCGCCCGGACCTCCTCGCCGGTGACGCCGTCGATGTCGACCCCCGCATGGTGACTATGACGGCCGCGCAGGCCGAAGCCGGCGGTGATCTGCCCGATCAGCGGCCAGGCGATGCCGAGGGTGGCGGGGGACGAATCGATTTCGTCGCGGGGCGGCGCGGGGGCGGCCGGCGCGCGCGCGGCCTTCCTGGACCGCGGCCGCGGCTCTGCACCCGACGCATCGGGAATGGTGATCATCGTCCCCGCGGGGATGCTGGTCGGGTCGCTGATTCCGTTCGCCTGCATCAGGCTCGACAGCGTCACCTTGTAGCCAAGCGCCAGGGAATAGAGGGTCATGCCGGGCTCGAGGCTCACCTGGATCTCCTCGGAGCCATCCCGAGCCTCATTCTCCGGTTCCTCCCGGGCGACCTCCTCCTCCCGCACGGGCTTCCGGTCGAGGCGCACGGCGGGCACGCCCGCGCTCATCCGGGAGGGCCGCTTCCATTCGGAGACCGGCGGCTGCGGCGTGGTGGCCGGGCGCGACCTGGCCTTCCCGCCACATGCGACCGCGGCGAGCGACACGCCCAGAAGAACACTAACGAAATGTCCCGTCCTCTGCACCGGTGACTCTCCCTCGTCCTTCCTCTTAATATGATGAAGAGGCATCCGCGCGTCCACCCCGGAAAATGCCGGAAATCACAGGCGTTACGCGACCGGTGTCACGGCAGGCCGCGCCCACCCTGCCTTTTCCGCAATCACGAATTTGAAACCCTGGGAGCCGGCCGGATTCTCGGACGGGCTCCCGGCACCTCCCGTTCTTGATCGGCGCATCCGCCGGTGTTAGAGTCCGCCACCATGCCGGAGCTTCGCGTCGTTCGCGACAGCCGCATGCGGCGCAACGCCGCCCTCGCGGGGACGGTCCTCGCCGGGATCCTCGTCTCGGCGTGCCGGGCGGAGCGACCTCCGGCCGGCACGGGAGGCGCGGCGCCGGCTGCCGGCGGGGCGTCTCCGGCCGTCCCCTACGGGGGCTCCGCGCCGGACACTTTTTTCCCCAACCTGACGGTCGAGAAGAACGTGCCGGTACCGATGCGCGATGGCATCCTGCTGCGCGCCGACGTCTACCGGCCGGAGACGCCGGGAAAGTACCCGACGTTAGTCTACCGCACGCCTTACGGGAAAGACGACCTGCTCGACTCGGGCTCGGAGCCGACGATCGGCCGGGCGGCGCACTCGGGCTTCGCCGTCGTGGTCCAGGACGTGCGCGGCCGATACCACTCGGACGGCGAGTTCCGGCCGTACCACCAGGAAGGGAAGGACGGGTTCGACACCATCGAATGGGCCGCGGCGCAGCCATGGAGCAACGGGCGCGTGGGCACCTTCGGCCTGTCCTATCCGGGTGCGGTCCAGTGGCTGGCGGCGATGGAGGCCCCGCCGCACCTGCTCTCGATCTTCCCCGCGATGACCTTCGCGACCGGCCGGCATTTCTTCTATTTCGGCGGTGCGTTCAATCACGACTGGATGCGCTGGATCGAGATGTACATCGCCCCCGACCTGAGGCTCAGGAAGGGCCTGCCTGGCGCGACGACCGAGAAGGAGGCCGCGGCCGGCTGGAACCGCCTGAAGTGGCAGTGGGAATACTTTCTGCCGATCCGCGACTTCCCGGTGCTCAAGGAGGTCGCCCCCTGGTACTACGACTGGCTGGCGCATCCCGACGATTCGGACTATTGGGCCTTCGCCGACGTCGTCAGGGCGCACTCGAAGATCGCCGTTCCGGCGCTCAATTTCTCCGCCTGGTACGACAGCAACTACGGGCCGCTCGGGGCGACGGCCAACTGGAGCGGGATGCGCCGGAACGGGGCGACCGAGGTGGCGCGCCGCGGCCAGCGCCTCATCCTGGGCCCCTGGGATCACGGCGACCCCTCCGAGAGCGAGACCAAGGTGGGGGAGCTCGATTTCGGGCCCAGCATGACGCTCGACTACTACGGGCTCGTGATCCGCTGGCACGACCGCTGGCTGAAGGGGATCAGGAACGGCATCGACGAGGGGCCGCCGGTGCGCCTGTTCGTGATGGGGGAGAACCGCTGGCGCGACGAGAACGAGTGGCCCCTGGCGCGCACCGTGTACACGCCGTACTACCTGCGCAGCGGGGGCCGCGCCAACACCGCCTCGGGGGACGGGCGACTGTCCATGGTCCCACCGGCCGGCGGAGCGGGAGCCGGCGGCGCCGCCCCGGCGACCGAGCCGCCGGACCGTTACCTGTACGATCCGGGCCGTCCCGTGGTCATCGACAACTTCGAGGTGATGGGGCCGTACGACCGCTCGAAGCTCCAGTCGCGCCAGGACGTCCTGGTCTACACCTCCGAGCCGCTCCTCGAGGACATCGAGGTCACCGGGCCGATCACCGTGCACCTGTGGGCGGCCTCGAGCGCGGTCGACACCGATTTCTGCGTCATGCTCTACGACGTGCATCCCGACGGCCGCGCCTTCAACCTCATGCCGAACGAGGCGGGGGTCGTCCGCGCCCGCTACCGGGCGTCCGAATCCGCCCCCACCCTTCTGACCCCGAACGAGCCGGTGGAGTTCGTCATCGACCAGATGGTCACGAGCAACGTCTTCAAGAGGGGCCATCGCATCCGCCTCGACGTGACGAGCAGCCGGTTCCCCTCCTTCGACCGCAATCCGAACACCGGCGAGCCGTTCGGGACCTCCGCCCGCATGACCGCCGCCCGCCAGACCGTCCTGCACGACGCCGCACACCCGTCCCGCGTCATCCTCCCGATCATCCCGCGCGCGGGGGATCGATAGGAGCCTGTCCGAGGATTCGGCCGGGTTCCGGGGGAAAGTCAGACGCGGCGGGCCGCGAGGACCGGACCCGCCCCCACCACGAGGCCGAGGGCCATCACTCCCAGCCCGAAGAGTCCGTACAGCAGGCACCCGACCGATCCGGCGAGGGCGGCGATCAGGCAGGCGGTGACGAAGGGGATGCCTCGGCCATCCCGCGGGTGCGGAGCCAGGATCCCGAGGGCGACGCCCCCGGCGAGGCCCCCCAGTCCGCAGACCGCGGGGAACAGCAGGCAGCGGCCGGGGACGCACACGTGCCCGATCGCCTGCACGAGGATCGGCAGGAGGAGCGGGACGAAGCCGGCGACGAGGCCGGGCCGGACTCCGCGGCGGAGGTCCTGGCCGCGCCACAGGCAGGTCGTGACGACCACGAAGAGACCGGCCCCGCCTGCGAGCGTGCCGCCGGGATTGGGACAGCAGAGCGTGGCCGCCCAGACCACCGGCAGCAGCAGGACGCTGAGGCGCGTGGCGCCGGCGAGGCGTCCCCATTCGTAGGAGCGGCGGGCGCGCTCCATCAGCCCGGTCTCAGGGTCGTCCATCGGTCGTCCTCCAGACGGCGCGCAGCCGGGCCAGGGCGCGCTCCACTCTCTTGCGGAAGGTCGCGGCGGCGAGCGCCGGCCGATCGCCGCGCGCGTACAGGCGTAGGGTTTCGGCGTCTTCAGGACGCAGCGCACCCAGAGCGTCCCCGAGCGTCGCCTCCAGGTCCCTGATCATCGCCTCCGCCTCGGGGGTCGGCGCCGCATCGCGCGCGGCTTCCAGGATTCCTGCCGGCGAGGACTCCTCCCGTCGGCGCTGCCGCCGGCGTCGGGCCGTCCTGATCTCGAACGCGGTGATGCCGAGGGCCCACGCCAGGGCGCTGCGGGATGCGTCGAACTCGGAGGCACGAAAGAAGACCTTCACGAGCGCCTCCTGCGCGGCATCCTCGGCCTCCTCGGGCCCGAGGTGCCGGGCCGCGAAGCGGCGGAGGAACGGCCAGAGAACGGCGAAGACCGGATGGAACGAGGCGCGGTCGCCGTCGGCGAGCCGTTCCATGTGGCGTTGCAGATCGGAGACTGTCGGTCGGTCCATCCGGTCTTCAGTCGGTCCGGCCCCGATTCAGGGGCAGCAAAGTGGGCAGCAGCAACTCGCCGCCGCAAGCGCCCTGTCGGCGGCCCAGGCGGCCGCCGGGATCGCCATCAGGGCGAGGACCGGCAGCAGGCGGTGGAGCACGCGGCTCATTTCTATCACCTCCTTCTCCATGGAAACAGGCTTCGAGAGGGATAGGCACAACCTCGCCCCGGCGTGACAGGGAGGAGGCCGGATCCCCAGCCGCTGGTTGACCGGTGCCCGCCCCGGGGGTATATACGGGTCACCTGGAACGGCGCGGCTCGGAGGGAGTCCCATGAGAGCCTGGCGTGGGGTTGGGACCGTGGCGCTCGGCCTTGTCCTGGGAGTCCCGGCGCCGGCCCTGGCCACGGTTTCGATCCAGGCGTTTTCCCTCCAGCCGGCCGACCCGGACACCGGCGATCCGGTCGTCCTGACGGCATCCATCCTGTCGACGTCCTCCTGTGAATTCCAGGGCGCCACGATGGCGTGGGGGCCGCAGCCCGAGCTGGGAGGGCAGCCGGGATGGGGGATCGACATCCAGTTCCGGGACGGAGCCCTGCCGGTCGTCACGACCTGCCCCGTCGAGACCCATTTCGGCACGCTCGTCGTGGCGTCGGGCGACGGGGTGGTGCGGGCGCGCAACAACGGCCTGGTGAACGACACCGCCTTCTTCACGCTGAGCGTCGCCCCGGGGCCAGTCGCGGGGTGGGACGGGCCGACGCTGCACGGCGGGTACGAGCGCCTGACGCAGAGCGCGGCGCTGACGGCGCTGCCGGGCCGCCTGGCGATGAGCGATCTTCTGAGACGCAGGATCGTGTTCATCGATCCGAAGACCGGCGACCCGCTGTCGGAATTCATCGCCCCGGGGAGCGGCGACGTCCGGGGTCTGGCATTCGACGGGACGAGCCTGTATGCCGCGGTGCGTGACATCGTGCCGCGGATCTACAAGCTCGATCTCCTGGGACGCGTCCTGGACGTCTTCCCGAGCCCGATCGTCTCGCCCGGCAGCGCCCCCCTGGAGGGGCTGGCCTGCCTGGACGGCGTCCTGTACGGAAGCTACGAGAGCCCCCCGACGCTTTTCGCCATCGATCCGTCCACGCATCAGAAGCTGTGGCAGAGGGCCTTGCCCGGCCGGATCCTGGCCCTCGACGCCGCCCCCGAAGGGATCCTGGGGGCGGAGGCGACGGGGTCCTTCTACTTCATCGAGCCCTCGCCCACTGGCGACGACGTTCTCCTGTCCGATCCGATCGACACCGGCATGACGGACTTTCCCAACCTGGGCGGGCTGGCCTACGACGGCGCCGCCATGTACGCGTGGGACTCGAACTCGAACCAGATCCTGTTCATGCGGACCTTCGGGATCTGGTGGGCCGTCGATGGGACACTGCGGGCCTACGTGCCCCCGCCCGATCTGGCGGTGGACGTGATCCGCGGCGACATCCGGAACATCGCGCAGCTGGCCGGATACCTCGACCTGTCGTTCGACGCCCCGGCGGTCTGCCTGGCGAGCCGCAGCGCGGGCGGCGTCGTGGCGGAGCCGGACCATCCGCCCGCCGGCCACGTCTTCTTCTACCTGGCGCGCTTCATCGACGCCAACGGAAGCCCCGGATCCTACGGACGGACGACGGCCGGCTTCCGGCGCCTCGATACACGCGAGGCCTGCCCCTGAAAAAATCTTTCCTTGAGCCTTTCCCGCCTGGCGTATCCTGTCGCTCCGGCGGCGACGCCATGCCCGCCCCTCCCGGGGCGGATCCAAAGCGAGGAACTGCTTGGCGAGCAAGTACCTGCGCGACCCGGTCCACGGATCGATCGGCTTCGACAAGGAGAGAGAAAAACTCGTCATCGATCTGATCAACACGCGCGAGTTCCAGAGACTGCGGCGCATCCGCCAGTTGGGCGCGCTCTTTCTGACCTTCCACGGCGCCGAGCACACGCGCTTCACCCATTCGCTCGGCGTCGCCTACATGGCCCGGCGCATCTTCGATTCGCTCCTGGCCGGCGGACAGGTGCAGCAGAAGGGGCGCGCGCTGGAGCGCACCCGGCTGGTGGTGATCGTGGCGGCCCTGCTTCACGATCTGGGCCACGGGCCGTTCTCCCACCTGTACGAGAAGGTGTTCAACGACCGCCGGCACGAAGAGTGGACGCGCCTGATCATCAGGCAGGCGCGCGGCGAGGTGGGTCGCCTGCTGCGGCGGGCCGGCATGGTGGACGAGGTCCTCGGGGTGTACGGGCGCACCTACCGGCCGGCCTTCGTGTCGGACATCGTCTCGTCGCAGCTGGACGCCGATCGACTCGACTATCTTCTGCGCGATTCGTTCATGACCGGCGTCGCCTACGGCAAGTACGACCTCGAGTGGATCCTGACCAATCTGCGGCTGGCGCGGCGCGGCGGGCGGGATGGCGAATTGGCGCTGGCGATCAACGGCCTGAAGGGATACCACGCGGCCGAGCAGTTCGTGATCGGGCGCTACCTCATGTATCAACAAGTGTATTACCACAAGACCAGTCGCTCGGCCGAGCAGATGATCCGCACCGCGCTGCAGCGGCTGGTGGACGCGCACGGCGAGACCGGCCGCTTCCCGGATCCCTGCCCCGGGTCGATCCGTCGCCTGGTCGAGACGCGCGGCAATCTCGCGGTCGACGACTATCTCCGGCTGGACGACTGGCTGTTCCTGTCGGCCTTTCAGGAATGGGCCCTGGCGCCGCAGGGGAAGGTCGATCCGATCCTGCGCGACCTGTGCGACCGGATCACCCGCCGGCACCTCTTCAAGACGGTGCGACTGACCGCCGACACGCGGCACAAGGCGTTCGGCCAGGCGATCGAGGAGCTCAACGGCCGGTTCCGCCGGCGGGGCCTGGACCCTCGATACTATCTGCTGGAGGACGACGCCAGCGATCTGCCGTACCACGATCTGGCCTACTCCGACCGGATGGGCACCGCGCCGGAGGACATCGGCCTGGCCGTGCGCGGCCGGATCGTCGGCTACATGTCGGAGCGCACCGTCTCGCCGCTGATCGACTCGATCCGGAACGAGCCGCGCAAGCTCCAGCGCCTGTGCTTTCCGGCGGCGATGCGCTCCGCGGTCGAGCGGCGCCTCAAGGCGTTCATCGCGAGCGAGAGGCAGTGAGCGCCGCCCGGAAACCGGCGCCTGGCGCGGACGACGAGATGCTTGACGCGCCGGTTGTGGCAAGGTACCGTCTGCAACCCGCCGTCCGCGGGACGGCGGGTACGAGGTGCGGGACGTGAGCACACTGAATCGCGGAACGACCGGGTCCTGCGCGGGATGGATGGCGGCCTTCGCCGTGCTGCTGGCGGTCGCGCCGCCTTTGGCGGCCCAGCTTCCTTCGGCCACGCCGGCCGTTCCGGGCGAGGAGGCGACGGAGACGCCGGAGCTCGCGCCGGACGAGGCGGGCGCGCCGGCGGCGGATGACCCGTCGGTCACGGCCGGGGGGGCGCTGAAGCTGTTCATGGCGTCGCGCGACTACCGGACGCTCCGGCAGCTGAAGGGGGTCATGACCGACAGTCTCCAGGCGCGCTTCAACCATGACTCGGCGCCGTTCAACGGCAAGAGGACCAACCGGCTGGTGGCCTTCGATTTCACGGAGAAGGACCTGAAGCCCCGGCCGGCCGGCGGCAAGCCGTCGGGCACGGCGGCGCCGGGCTACGTCGCTTCCGTGCGCAGCCTGTGGGCCGAGCAGGGGGAGGCGACCGAGAAGCGCACCGAGTCGATCACGCTGACGCAGCGCGAGGACGGCCTGTGGCGCGTCGCCAATCTCGCGCTGTCCTCGTCGGAGAAGCTGCGGTTCGGCGAGTCCGTGGACGGCGTCACGGTGCTGCGCATGGTGCTGCGCGCCTGGCACCGTGGCGAGGTGGCGGGGGCCCGGGGCAACCTGAGCGACGCCTTCCTCAAGAAGTACGCCGGCCGCGACGAGGCGCTGGCGGCGCTGTTCGCGCCGTCGGGCGGCAGGGTCCATGCGGCGTACCAGATTCTCGGGATGACCCCCCAGGGGATGACGGGCGCTCTGGTCCGGGTGCGTTTTTACGAAACGGTGATCGGGGAGCCGGGGCCGATCGACGGCAGGCTGCGCACCCTGCGCATGATCCGCAAGGGATCGCGCTGGCTCGTGGACGGCTGGGAGTAGGCTCCTTCCGTGGCGGTCGAGTCGCGCCCGTGGCCGCCCCGGGGCGGCCGCGGTATCCCTCATCCGAAGTATAATGCTCGCTCAGGAGGACCGGTTGGCCCAGACCCCCCCGACGTCCCGCACGGAAGACGACGACCGTTTCCACGATGAATGCGGCGTGTTCGGCGTCTTCCACCACCCCGAAGCCGCCAACCTGACGTATCTCGGACTCCACGGCCTGCAGCACCGCGGGCAGGAGTCGGCGGGGATCGTCTCCTCGAGCGGCGACCGACTGTACGAGGAGAAGGGGATGGGGCACGTCGCGCGCATCTTCAAGAAGAAACAGCTGCGGCGGCTGAAGGGGGACCTGGCGATCGGGCACGTGCGCTACGCGACCGCCGGGAAGAGCAGCCTGGTGAACGCCCAGCCGCTGCTCATCGACTCCTGCAAGGGGGAGCTGGGGATCGCCCACAACGGCAACCTGGTCAACGCCTATTCCCTGCGCGACGCCCTGGAGAAGGACGGCTCGATCTTCCGCACCAACAGCGACACCGAGGTCGTCCTGCACCTGATCGCGCGCTCGCGGCAGGACGATCTCGAGGCCGCCATCGTGGACGCCCTGAAGCAGGTGAAGGGAGCCTACTCGCTCGTCTTCATCGCGCGGGACCGGATCATCGGGGTGCGCGACCCGCGCGGCTTCCGGCCCCTGTCCCTCGGGAGGCTGGGCGACGCGCAGATCATCAGCTCGGAGTCGTGCGCCTTCGATTTCATCGACGCGACCTTCGTGCGCGACGTCGAGCCGGGGGAGATGGTCGTGATCAGCTCCGCCGGGGTGAAGTCGTACCGCCCGTTCCCGCCGGAGCCCGTGTCGCAGTGCATCTTCGAGTACGTCTACTTCTCGCGTCCCGACTCGCGGGTCTTCGGCCGCGGCGTGCACGAGATCCGCAAGCGCCTGGGGCGCGAGCTGGCCCGCGAGCAGCCGCTCGAGGCCGACGTCGTGGTGCCGGTGCCGGACTCGGGGATGTACGCCGCCCTCGGCTTCTCGGAGGAATCCCGCATCCCCCTGGAGTTCGGGCTGGTGCGCAACCATTACGTCGGGCGCACGTTCATCGAGCCGCGCCAGTCGATCCGCCACTTCGGCGTGCGGCTGAAGCTCAACCCGGTGCGGGCGCTGCTGGAAGGCAAGCGGGTCGTGCTGATCGACGACTCGATCGTGCGCGGCACCACCAGCCGCAAGATCGTTTCGATGGTCCGATCGGCGGGGGCGCGCGAGGTGCACATGCGGATCTCGTCGGCGCCCACGGTCGGGCCGTGCTACTACGGCGTCGACACGCCGCGGCGCTCCGAGCTCATCGCCTCGTCCCACACGGTGGACGAGATCCGGAGGTACATCCGGGCCGACTCCCTCGGCTACCTGTCCCTGGAAGGGATGTACCGGGCGGTCGGCGAGAGCCGGTCGTTCTGCACGGCCTGCTACACGAACAGTTATCCTGTCCCGTTTCCCAAAGAGGAAGAGGCACACGGGATGGTCTCGGGTCGGAGGTAGTGCCTCTTTCATTTCCACGAAAGGTGAAACCATGACCACGCAAGCGACTTCGAACGCGTCCGGCGGTCACGCCGCGGCGCGGCCCTACGTCCCGGCGCGGCCGACCATCCCGCTCGACGACGTCCTCCTGGCTGACCGCTTCAACAAGTTCGAGCTGGGCGCCCGGAAGATCCGCTGGGACGACCAGGGCCCCGTGCAGATCGACTGGTCCCAGTTCGACCGCAGCAAGCTGACGCTCGACAATCTCCTGGTCGTCAAGCTGGTGACCTTCGTCGAGTCGTACGCCGACGTGTACACGTCGCTCCTCCTCGAGAACTTCTGCACCAACGACACGATGGCGACCTTCTTCCAGCTCTGGGAGAGGGAGGAGTCGAACCACGCCGAGAAGCTCGTCAAGTACCTGGAGACGGTCGGGCTGGACCGGGAGGACCTGCGCGTCGCCCTGCAGCGGCCGCGCTCGCGGAAGTTCACCGTTCCGTACATCCAGTCGCCGCTGCAGGCCAACTGCTTCACCTACTGCCAGGAGCTCCTGACCGCCTTCTTCTACCAGATGTTCCGGCGCACCGTCCAGGAGCCGCTCCTGAACGAGATCCTGGTCAAGATCATCGCGGACGAGTGGCGGCACTTCCACTGGTATGAAAACGTCCTGAAGATGCACCTCGAGACCGATCGCAAGAAGACGATCGAGGAGTGCATCCCGGTGTTCGAGAACTTCGCCATGCCGGGCAACCAGATCCTCGGGGCCGAGTACGAGATCCTGACCGACGAGATCATCAAGCGGATGCGCTTCTCGACCTCGGAGATCTTCCAGATCGGCAGGACGATCACCTCGACGTTCGGCCTCATCGAGGGCGGCCGGATGATCGCCCGCTCGTCCTACGCGCGCGACATGAAGGACGTCGTGATGCGCAAGAAACCGGCCAAGCCGCAGCACGAGGAGATCGTCCGCTCGTTCACCGCCGACCTCGAGAAGGCCCTTGGAGCGAGTCCGGCCTAGCCGGAAGATCCCGGAGCCCGTCACCATGCCGTCCGCGCACGCACGCGAGGACATCGCGCGCCTGGCGATCAACACGATCAAGACCCTGGCCATCGACGCCGTCGAGCAGGCGAAGTCCGGCCACCCGGGCATGCCGATGGGGGCCGCGGACTACGCCTTCTTCCTCTGGACCCGCCATCTGCGCTTCGATCCCAGGGACCCGGGCTGGCCCGATCGCGATCGCTTCGTCCTGTCGGCCGGGCACGGCTCGATGCTCCTGTACGCCTTGCTGCACCTCAGCGGGTTCGACTTACCTCTCGAGGAGATCAAGAGGTTCCGACAGTGGGAGAGCCGCACGCCGGGACACCCGGAGCGCGGCTGCGCTCCCGGGGTCGAGACCACCACCGGGCCTCTCGGACAGGGCTTCGGCAACGCCGTCGGGATGGCGATCGCCGCGAACATGGCCGCGGCGCGGTTCAACGTGCCCGATCACCCCATCGTCTCGCACCGCATCTGGGTCATCGCCAGCGACGGGGACCTGATGGAGGGGGTGGCCTCCGAGGCCGCGTCGATCGCGGGTCACCTCGCCCTGTCCAACCTGACGGTCCTCTATGACGACAACCACATCACCATCGAGGGGGACACGGAGCTGGCGTTCTCCGAGGACGTCGGCCGCCGATTCGAGGCGTACGGCTGGTCGGTGCAGCGCATCGACGGCCACGACCACGACGCGATCACCGCGGCGCTCGCGCGGGCCGCGGGCGAGACCTCGAAGCCGGGGCTGATCGTCGCCCGCACGCACATCGCGCAGGGGAGCCCCGGGAAGCACGACACCGCGGACGCCCACGGGTCGCCTCTCGGGCCCGACGAGGCGGCGGCGACGAAGAAGGCGCTCGGCTGGCCGGCGGCGCCCCCCTTCCTGGTGCCGGACGAGGTGCGCGCCCTGTTCGCCGCGCGCGCCGAGGAGGGCGGGCGGGCGCGCCAGGACTGGCAGAGGCGCTTCGAGGCCTGGAGCCGCGCCCATCCCGAGAAGCGGGCCCTTTGGGACCGCTACCACGAGCGTTCCGTGCCCGAGGACCTGTTCGAGCGGCTTCTGGCGGCCGTGGCACCGGCGGCCGGCGCCGCCCCGGCGTCCGGTGCGTTGCCCGGGGCCGGCAAGCCCGAGGCGACACGGGTCACCTCCGGAAGAGTCCTGCAAGCGGCGGCGGAGCTCGTGCCGTCCCTCTGCGGCGGCAGCGCCGACCTGGAGCCGTCCACCAAGACCTCTATCAAGGGGAGCCCGCCGATCAGCCGCGCGTCGTTCGCGGGGCGCAACTTTCATTTCGGCGTCCGCGAGCACGGCATGGGGGCCGTGCTGAACGGCCTGGCCCTCCATGGCGGGCCGATTCCCTACGGCGCGACTTTTCTCATCTTCTCCGACTACATGCGCCCTCCCATCCGCCTGGCGGCGATGGCCGGCCTCCAGGTCGTCTACGTCTTCACCCACGACAGCGTCTTCCTGGGGGAAGACGGCCCGACGCACCAGCCGATCGAGCAGGTCCCCGGACTGCGGCTGGTCCCGAACCTGGCGGTCCTGAGGCCCGCGGACGGGCTCGAAGTCGCCATGGCCTGGACGGTGGCGCTCAGGCGCCGGAGCGGCCCGACCGCGCTCGTGCTGACGCGTCAGGACGTCCCGCCCCTGAAGCGCGCGGCCGGTTTCGACAAGGACCTTCCGTTTCGCGGCGGCTACATCCTGTCCGAGGCGGGGCCTCAGGCCGGCCGGGTCGTCCTGATCGCGACCGGCAGCGAGGTGGCGCCGGCCCAGCAGGCGCAGGAGATCCTGGCGGCGGGGGGGATCGGATCGCGCCTCGTGTCGATGCCGTCCCCGGGCCACTTTCTCGAACAGCCGGAGGACTACCGGCGCGCGGTCGTCCCGACCGGGGCCCGGGCGGTCGTGATCGAAGCGGCCCGTCTGACCGGGTGGGAGCGCGTGGCGGGCCCGGAGGCGCTCCTGATCGGCCTCGAGAGGTACGGCTACTCCGCCCCCTGGAAAGTGATCGCGGAGAAGCTCGGCTTCACGGGCCAGGGGATCGCCGAGCGCGTCCGGCTCTGGCTCGGTTCCTGAAAGCCAGCCGCGCCGTGCCCGATACCTACAACCTGCACCAGGCCGCGCCCGCCGTGAGGCGGCGGATCGCGGCCCTCGGGGCCTCACGCTTCATCGCGAGATTGTTCCGGGGGGACGCGTCCCTGTGGGGACGCGACCCTGCGGCCCGCCGGATCGTCCGGAACCGGCTGGGATGGCTGCGCGCGCCGGAACGGATGATCCGCCTGGTGCCGCGGCTCGACACGTTCGCCCGCGAGGTCCGCCAGGAGGGGATCAGGCAGGTCCTCCTCGTGGGGATGGGGGGATCGAGCCTGAGCGTCGACGTGTTCGCGCGCGTCTTCCCGGCGCCGCGCGGGTTCCCGGCGCTCACGGTCCTCGACAGCACCGTCCCGTCGGCGGTGCGGCGGGTCGAGGCGGGGCTCGATGCCGGCAGGGCGCTCGTCGTCGTCAGCAGCAAGTCGGGGACGACGGGGGAGACCGCCGCGCTCCAGGCCTACCTCTGGGCCCGGGCGCGGCGCCGCCTCGGCCGCGCCGCGGCGCGGCACTTCGTCGCCATCACCGATCCCGGGACGCCCCTGGCAGCCGAGGCGTCGGCGCGCGGCTACCGTGCCGTCTTCCTGAATCCTCCCGACGTCGGCGGGCGCTATTCGGCGCTGTCCTACTTCGGCCTGGTCCCCGCGGCTCTCGCCGGCGTCGACATCGGCACGCAGCTGCGGCGCGCGGCCGCCATGCTGGACCGGTGCTCGCCGGGCGTCTCCGCGGCCGAGAACCCCGGCCTCGCGCTGGGCGCCGCCCTCGGAGTCCTGGCGCGCCAGGGGCGCGACAAGATCGTCCTGCTGATCGATCCGGCCCTCGAGTCGTACGGCCTCTGGATCGAGCAGCTGATCGCCGAGAGCACCGGCAAGGGGGGCCGCGGTCTGGTGCCGGTCGTGGCGCGCGATGCTTCGGCGGCGCTGCGCGTCGAGCTGGAGCGTCCGGATCGGGTCGCCGTCGGAATCACGCTCGAAGGGACGCGCGGCGCCCGATCGATCCAGGCGCTCGTCGGCGCGGCCGGGCGCGCCGGCTCGCCGCGCGGGCGTGGCGGGGCCACGCCGGGGATCCTCCTCGCCCTCCGCGACCGGCACGACCTCGGGGCCTCGATGATGCACTGGGAGATCGCCACCGCGGTCGCCGGCGCGGTCCTTCACGTGAATCCGTTCGACGAGCCGAACGTCACGGAGAGCAAGAAGAACACCGAGGCCCTTCTGGCGGAATGTGCGGCGACCGGGCGCTTCCGGGAGGAGACCCCGGATTTCGTCGAGGGACGGGCGCGCGTGCACCTGGGGGGGCTCGGACGCCCCCGGGCGCCGCGGCTCGCCGCGGCCCTGCGGGCCCTTCGGGCCGCTGCGCGGCAGGGGGACTACCTCGCCATCCTGGCGTTCGTCGATCCGGCCGACCGCGCGCTGGCGTCGTCTCTCGAGACGCTGCGCGCGATCCTCGGCGGCACCGGAGTCGCGACCACCGTCGGCTACGGCCCGCGCTACCTGCACTCGACCGGCCAGCTCCACAAGGGGGGCCCCGACAAGGGGCTGTTCCTCCAGATCGTGCCGGACGATCGGGCGGTCCTGCCGATTCCCGGCAGGCCGTTCGGATTCGAGGAGTTCAAGCAGGCGCAGGCGCTGGGCGATGCGCGAGCGCTGCGGGGACGCAGGCGCCGCCTCGTGAGGGTGCGCTACCTGGGGGGCGCCCGGGCGGCGGTCGCCGCCGTTCTCGAGGCACTGAGGGCCGGATGAGCGCGGGCGGGCCGGACGGCGACGACCGTTTCGAACGCCGCATGAAAACGACCGGCCTCGTCGCCGGACCGCTCGTGGCGCTCGCCGTGTTCGCGGCCAATCCGGGAGGCCACCCTCCGGAAGGGAGGCGCCTTTTGGCCGTCCTGACGCTGACCATCGCCTTCTGGGTGACCGAGGCGATCCCTCTTCCGGCCACGGCCCTCCTCGCGTCGGCCCTGTGCATCGTGCTGGGGGTCGCGCCGGTCCGGGCCGTCCTGGCGCCCTACTCCGATCCGGTCATCTTCGTGTTCGTGGGAAGCTTCCTGCTCGCCGAGGCGTTCACCCGCTATGGACTGGACGTGCGCGTGGCCGCGCGGTTCCTGGGTCGCGGGCCGCTCGCCCGGCGGCCGCTCGGGAGGATGCTCGGCGTGGGGGGCGCCTCGGCCCTCGTCTCGACCTGCCTGTCGAACACCGCCACCGCCGCCCTGATGACGCCGATCGCCATCGGCGCGGTGCGCGGTCCGGCGACGGCGCACGGACGTCGGGTCCCTGAGTGGGTGAGCGGTGTGCTCCTGATGGTCGCCTACGGGGCATCCGTCGGCGGGATGGCGACCCTGATCGGCACGCCACCGAACCTCCTGGTCGCCGGCTTCATCGAGCGCCTCGCGGGGGTGCACGTCGGGTTCGTCGGCTGGCTCCTGTTCGGGGTGCCCATCTCCGTGGTGCTTCTTGCCGCTTCGGTGCTCTTCACGCACCTGGTCCTGGGGCGGGGCGCCGGCTCGCCCGCGGAGGCCGCCGCGATCGGAATCGGCGCGCCCGCGGAGCCCGCCTCCGCGGCGCCGGCCGCGGGCGCGCCGGACGGCGCCCGGCGTGCCGGGGCGCGCTGGACGATCCTGGCGTTCCTCCTTGCCGCCTCGCTCTGGACGCTCCCCTCGCTGGCGTCGATGCTCCTCGGGCCGGCTTCACAAGTCGCCGCCGCGCTTGCCGCGCACCTGCCGGAGGCAGGGGTCGCGATCCTGTGCGCCACGCTTCTGTTCGTAGCCCCGGTGGAGTGGAGGGCGCGCCGTTTCACCCTGACCTGGGAGGACGGCCGCAGGGTCAACTGGGGGATCATCCTGCTCTTCGGCGGCGGCCTGTCGCTCGGCACGCTGGCCGACTCGACCGGGGTCGCGGCCTGGGTCGGAGCGGGGCTCCAGGAGGTCGGCCTGGCGCGGACCCCGGCGGGACTTCTCTTCTGCGCCGTGGCCCTGACGATCGTGGTCAGCGAGTTCGCCTCCAACACCGCCGCGGCCGCGCTGCTGGTGCCGATGGTGATCGCCGCGGCCGCGGCGGCCGGCTTCGACCCCGTACGCCCCGCCCTCGGCGTCGGGCTCGCGGCCACCTGCGGTTTCATCTTCCCGGTGTCGACGCCTCCCAACGCCATCGTCTTCGGCACCGGGCTCGTGCCGCTCCGACGCATGATCCGCACCGGCATCCTCCTCGACCTGACGGCGCTCGTCGTGATCTGGGCGGGGCTCCTCCTCCTGACGCCGATCCTGCCCCGCTGAGGCGCGGACGGCCGTCCCACCATGCGGTGCCGTGTCGCGCGCCCGCCTTGTTCTCGACGGCGGCCTCTGTTACGCTTCCGCCGCGAATCAACCACACGAACAGGAATCGCGATGCGCGGGTTCAGGAACACCCTCAAGCCGCTGAACATCCTGCCGCCCGAGGCGGAGGAGCGGGTGCACCGCGCGACCCTCAAGATGCTGCGCGAGCACGGCGTGATCTTCGAGGACCCTCGCGCCCTCGATCTGTTCCGCAGGGCCGGGCTCAAGGTGGTCGACTCCGACCAGCGCGTCTTCTTCCCGCCGGAGTTCGTCGACGAGCAGATCCGGAAGGCCCCGTCCCAGTTCACCATCCACGCCCGGAACCCCGAGAACGACGTGGTCATCGGCGGCGGCAACCTGGTGTTCGCCCCGGTGAGCGGGCCGCCGTTCATCGCCGATCGCGAGGGCGGGCGGCGCGAGGGGACGCTCGAGGACCAGAACAATCTGGTGCGGTTGTCGGAAGTGCTGAACGTCATGCACCACGGCTGCCCCGAGGTCGCCTGCCGGGACCTCCCGATCGAGACGCGCCACCTCGACATGCTCTACTGGCAGATCCGCCTGAGCGCCAAAGGGATGATCGGCGACGCCTGGAGCACGCTCCGGGCGCGCGACCACATCGACATGATGGCGATTCTCTTCGGCGGCCGGGAGGCGATCCTCGACAGGCCGGTCCTGACCGGGATCATCAATTCGAACAGCCCGCTGCGCTACGACTCCAACATGGCGGAGGGGCTGATCGAGTACGCCGCCGCCGGACAGGTGAACATCATCACCCCGTTCATCATGGCCGGGGCGACGAGTCCGGTCACCCTGGCGGCCGCCGTGGCGCAGCAGAACGCCGAGTGCCTGTCGGCGGTCGTCCTGGCGCAGATGGTCCGCCCGGGCGCGCCGGTCATCTACGGATCGTTCCTGACGGGCCTCGAGATGCGCACCGGCGCGCCGGCCTTCGGCCGGCCGGAGTCGGCGCTCGGCATCCTGGGCTCGGCGCAGATGGCGCGGCGCTACAACCTGCCGTGCCGCGCGGGCGGGGTCCTGACGAACTCGAAGATCCCGGACACGCAGGCGGGCCAGGAAAAGATGATGATGCTCTGGCCGATCATCCTGGGCGGCTGCAACTACGTGCTGCAGGCGGCCGGCTGGCTGGACGGCGGCCTGACCGCCTCCTTCGAGCAGATGGTCCTGGACGCCGAGATGCTGGAGATGACCGAGCGCTTCTTCGCCGGCGTGCCGGTGGACGAGGAATCGCTGGCGCTGGACGTGATCGCGCACGTGGGGGCGGGCGGCCACTTCCTGGGAGAGGAGCACACCCGCCGGCATTTCAAGAGCGAGTTCTACTTTCCGCAGCTGGCCGACACCGAGGCGTTCGACACCTGGGTGAAGAAGGGCTCCAGGGACGCGTACGTGCGCGCCACCGATCGCTGGAAGAAGCTCCTCGCCACCTACCAGGAGCCGAAGCTCGATCAGGCGATCGACGACGAGCTCCTCGACTTCATGGCGCGCCGCCGGCGCGAGATCGAAGCGTCGCTGGACTAGGAGCCTGGCGGGTCCGCGGGACTTCACCCCCGCCGTTGTCTCCAGCGCCCCCAGGCGTACACCGCCATCCCGCTCCCGGTGCTCAGGAGCGTCAGCCCGGCGATCTTGGCGACCGCGAGCGCCTTGTGCGGCTCGTCCGGCGCCGGGAAGAACGACAGGACGATCGAGGCCGCCGTCGTGGCGAAGCCAATCGCACCGACGAGCACGGCGACGGGGCGCCCCCCTGGCACCCGGATGACTCCGGGGCCTGCCGGCTCGCGCTGCAGCTTCACCAGCGAGGCGAACACGAGAAGAAAGGGAATCAGGGTCGTGATGACCGTCATGCTGACCAGGACGTCGTAGGCCCCCTTGACGCTCGTGCCGGCCTGGCCGAGGACGATGCACACGACCAGGGCGACTCCCAGGGTGATCAGGGAGACATGGGGCGTGCGCCACCGCGGGTGGAGGCGGCCGAAGGACCTGGGCAGGTAACGGTCGATGCCGGCGACGAACGGCAGGCGGGTCACGCCGGCCAGCCAGGCGCCGACGCTGCCGAGGGCGCTGACGGTGAACAGAAGCGCCGCGATCGAGGTGAACCCGGGCAGCCCGAGGCGGCGGGCCGCCGCGTCGACCGCCTCGATCGGGCCCTGGAGCCCGCGCACCTGGTCGGTCGGCAGGGCGACGAGGACCGAGGCCGTCCCCAGGATGTAGGTGAGCGTGACGATCGGGACGGCGGTGAAGATCGCCCGAGGGATGCTGCGCCGGGCGTCTTTGATCTCGCCTCCCATCAACGAGGCCGACTCGGCCCCCGTGAGGGCGAAGGCGATGGTCGACCAGAAGATGAGGCTCCGGATGTCGAGTCCCGGCGTCATCGTGGAGAGAGTGAATCCTGTCGCCGGGCCGAAGCGGAACCAGGCGAGACCGCCGATGATCAGGAGCGCCGCCATCGCGAGCCATCGCGCGACCGCCCCGATGTTGCTCAGCCACTTCCCGAACTGCAGCCCGTAGAAATTCGGCACGAGTCCCAGGCCGAGCCCCAGGAGGGCGGCGATGATGAAGTAGGCGGAGCTTCCCGACAGGGCGCGGAGGCGATCCCCCGCGATGTACAGGGCGTTCCCGGCGGCGAAATAGAGGACCCCCGGAAAGTAGGGGAGGTTGCTCATCCAGTAGGTCCAGCCGGTCATGAACGCAGCGAAGTCGCCGAAGGCGTGCTTGCTCCAGACGTACATGCCTCCTTCCTGCGGGTAGCGGGACGACAGCTCCACCACCGAGAGGGACAGCGGAACGGCCATCACGAGGAACGCCAGGACCCAGATCGCGATCGAGCTCGGACCGGCGGCCGCGGCCGTGGCCACCCATTGCAGGTTGATCCCCGTGGTGATCAGGTAGAGGACGACATCGCCGAACCCCATGGCGCGGCGAAGCTCGGGAGTCGCGTCCTTCGCGTCGGTCGGCGGCATGCGGGCGCCTCGGGCCCCCTTGGGGAGCCGATCCGGGAACTCGGACAGGCTCGCAGCCGAGGAGGCCGCGGGAGTCTATGCAACCTCGCGGCGCCTGGCAACGGGTGTACACTCCGCCTCTTGACAGCCGGCCGGGCCGGCGCTAACCTACCTACTGGTCGGTAGGTCGATGGATGCCCCCCCGGGACCGGCGGGTTCAGAGGAACCGGTGAAGAAGCGAGCGCGGCAGGACCGGCCGACGCGCCAGGCCCAGATCCTCGAGACGGCCGCGCGCATCTTCTGCGAGAAGGGGTTCGACAAGGCGTCCATGGAGGATGTCGCGGACGCCGTGGGGCTCACCAAGGCGGGGCTCTATCATCACATCGGCAGCAAGGACGAGCTGTTGTTCGCGATCATGTCGTACGGCATGGACCTGTTCGAGGAGAAAGTCCTGAACCGCGTCATGGCCATTCCCGATCCGCTCGAGAGGCTCAAGGTGGCGCTGCGCGGGCACGTGCTCCTGGTCATCCGCGACAGGCCCAAAGAAGTCACCGTCATCCTGCACGAGACCAATGCCCTCAGGGGGCGCTACCGGGACCGGATCAACGCCCGCAAGAAGCGCTACATCAAGTTCCTCGAGAAGACGTTCCGCGAGATGATCAAGAGCGGTACGGCGCGCCGGGTGGACCCGTCCGCCGCCGCCTTCGCCATGCTCGGGATGATCAACTGGATCTACCAGTGGTACCGGCCGGGGGGCCGGCTGAACGAGGAGGCCGTCGCCGACGCCCTGAGCGACGTCTTCCTGGGCGGCATCCTGGCCCGGCCGGGGCATGTGGCGTGAAGACCACGCGCGACGTCGGCATAGCCGGGTACGGCGCCTGCATCCCGCGCCCGCGCATCGCCGCCCGGATCATCGCCGCCGCCTGGGGCCGGCCGCCGGACGCGCGCCTGCCGGTGCGCGAGAAGTCGGTCCCGTCGGCCGACGAGGACACGGTCACCATGGCGATCGAGGCGGCCCGCGGGGCGCTCCGGCGCGCGCGCGTCCCGCCCGACTCGATCCGGGCCGTGTGGGTCGGCACGGAATCGAAGCCGTATGCGGTCAAGCCGTCGAGCACCATCGTGGCGGAGGCGATCGGAGCGACCCCGTGGGTCAGCGCCGCCGACCTGGAGTTCGCCTGCAAGGCCGGCTCCGAGGCGATGCAGGCCGCCTGCGCCTACGTCGGCTCCGGCATGGCCGATCACGCCCTGGCGATCGGCATGGACGCGGCGCAGAGCAAGCCGGGAGATCACCTGGAGTTCACCGCCGCCGCGGGGGGCGCGGCCTTCCTGTTCGGTCCGGCGGCCTCCGCTCTCGCCGTCGTCGAGGCGTCGCGGTCGTACGTGACCGACACCCCCGACTTCTTCCGCCGCCAGCACATGCACTACCCGGAGCACGGGCACCGGTTCACCGGCGAGCCGGCGTACTTCCGGCATTCCCTCGAGGCGTCGCGGGGCCTGCTCTCGGAGCTGGGGCGGAGGCCGGCCGACTACCGCTGGGCCGTCTTTCACCAGCCGAACCCGAAGTTCGTGCGCCGGGTCGCGGCCGAGCTCGGATTCGAGGAGGCGCAGATCGCCGCGGGCGCCGTGGTCGATCGGATCGGCAACACGTACTCCGGCGCGTCGCTCCTCGGGCTGGCGGCGATTCTGGACGTCGCCCGCCCGGGGGACCGGATCTTCTTCTGCTCCTACGGCAGCGGGGCCGGAAGCGACGCCTTCTCGCTGTGCGCCACGCCGAGGCTCGAGGAGGTCCGCGCGGCGGCGCCGTCGGTGGCCGACTATGTCGGGCGCCGCCATCCCATCGAGGACTACGGGACCTACCTGAGAACGACGCGCACGATTCGCCTGCTGTGAGGAGGGGATGAGGGACGTCAGCATCGTCGGAGTGGGGCAGACGGCGGTGGCGGAGCACTGGGATCGCTCGATCCGCGATCTGTCGGTCGAGGCGATCGCGGCGGCGCGCCGTGACGCCGGCGTCGAGCGGGTGGACGCGCTCTTCGTCGGCAACATGCTGTCGGGGGAGCTGGCGGGGCAGGAGAACCTCGCGACCCTGGTCGCCGACGCCTGCGGCCTCCTGCCGATCGAGGCGCTGAAGATCGAGGCGGCCTGCGCCTCGGGAGGGGCGGCGCTGCGCGCCGCCTGCCTGGCGGTGGGCTCCGGGGCGCACGACTACGTCCTGGTCCTGGGGGTGGAGAAGATGACCGACCACCTGACGGACGGGGTGACGTCGGCCCTGGCCCTGGCGGCCGACGCCGACTACGAGGCGGCGCACGGCATCTCGTTCGCCGCGTTGAACGCGCTCCTGATGCGGCGGTACATGCACGAGCACCGGGCGCGCCACGAGGAGTTCGCCCCGTTCTCGGTCAACGCCCACCGGAACGCGGCGCTCAACCCCCACGCCATGTACCGGACGCCGATCACCGTGGACGAGTTCATCCAATCGCCCGTGGTGGCCGATCCGATCAACATCCTCGACTCGGCCGGGATCTGCGACGGCGCCGCGGCGCTCCTCGTCGCCCCCTCGTCCGAGGCGCGCCGGGCGCGCCGCCCGCCGGTGCGCGTCGCGGCCTCGGTCTGCGCGACCGACACCCTGGGACTGGCCGAGCGCCGGGACCCGCTGGTCTGGCAGGCGGTCGCCGACTCCGCCCGCCTGGCGTACGACCAGGCGAAGGTGAAGCCGAAGGACATCGACCTCTTCGAGATCCACGACGCCTTCACGATCGTCTCGGCCCTGACCCTCGAGGCGTGCGGCTTCGCCGACCGCGGGAGCGCCCTGAAGCTGGCGGCCGAGGGGCGGATCGCCCTCGAGGGGGACATCCCGATCGGCACGATGGGCGGCCTCAAGGGACGCGGCCACCCGGTGGGGGCCAGCGGCGTCTACCAGCTCGTCGAGTGCGTCCTGCAGCTGCGTGGCGAGGCCGGCCCCGCGCAGGTCAAGGGGGCCTCGATCGGCATGGCCCAGAGCGTCGGCGGCTCCGGCTCGGTCGCCGTCACGCACATCCTGGCGACATGATGGAGCTGCCCCGCTACCACCGCCTGCGCGGAGCGTACTACCGGCTCGAAGGGAGCGCCTGCCCCGGGTGCGAGCGCCGCTTCTTCCCGCCGCGCGCCGTCTGCCCGTCCTGCAAGACGGCGGGACTCGGTACGGTCGCCTTCTCGGGGCGCGGCACGTTGTACTCCTGGAGCCGGGTCGTGCAGCCGCCCCGCGGCTTCGCCTCGCTCGCCCCCTACGACGTCGGCATGGTGCGGCTCGAGGAGGGTCCTCTCGTCACGGCGCAGCTCGCCGATACGGAAGGCGTGGAGCTCGCGATCGGCATGCCGGTCGAGATGGTGACGCGCAAGATCCGGGACGCCGAGGAGCACGGCTACATCGTCTATGGCTACAAGTTCCGGCCCCTCCTCCGGCCCGGCGGGGCCGGCGGTCCGTGAGCCGCGCCGAGCGCGTCGTCCCCCTGCAGGAAGCCGCCGCCCTGGCGCAGGACGGCATGATCGTCGGACTGTCCGGTTTCTCCTACCAGAACCCGCCGATGGCGATGGTGCGCGCCCTCATCCGCCGTCGCCTGAAGGATCTGACCCTGGTCTCCGGGCCGACCTCCGGACTCGAGACCGATCTCCTGATCGGCGCCGGTTGCGTGCGGCGTGTCGTGACCGCCGGCGTGGCCTTCGAGCGCGTCCTGCCGATCGCCCCTGCCTTCCGGCGCGCCGCCGAGCGGGGGGACATCGAGGTCTGGGAATGCGACGAGTGCATCTGGCACCTGGCGCTGAAGGCGGCCGCCTGGGGGATGCCGTACATCCTCTGGCGGGGGGGCGTCGGCAGCTCGCTGCCTGAGCTGAACCCGGAGCTTCGGGAAATCCAGGAGGGGGGCCGCCGCTACCTCAAGGTGCCCCCCGTGCGGCCGGACATCGTCTTTCTGCACGCCGCCGAGGCGGATGCCTTCGGCAACGTGCGCACTGCGCGGGAGGCCTACCTGGGACGGACCTTCGCGGAGAGGGCCCTGGCGCTCGCCTGTCACGGCCCGGTGGTGGCCACCGTCGAGCGGCTCGTCGACCCCGACGAGGTGACCGGCTCGCCGGAGCGCACGCTCGTGCGCGGCGCGCTGGTGGTCGAGGCGCCGGGCGGCGCGCACCCTGGTGGTGTGAGCGGACGGTACGTGCCGGACCTCGAGCACTGCCGCGAGTACGCGGAGGCGGGAGAGGCCCGCCGAAAGGGGGATCCGGTCCCCTTCCAGCGCTACCTCGAGCGCTACGTGTACGGCGCCGAGGGGCCCGAGGATTACCTGCGCGCCATCGGGCCCGAACGTCTCGAGCGGCTCGCGTCGGGGCCTTCGTGAACGCGGAGCGCGAAGCGGGGGGTGGCCTCCGGACTGCGGCGGACCGGCTGGGAGTGGCGCGCCTCCTGGCCTGCGTGCTGGCGCGCGAGCTTCGCGACGGGGAGATCGTCGCCTTCGGTCTCCATGCCGAGCTGCTCCTGGCGGCGGCCCTCCTGGCGCAGAGGCTGCACGCCCCGAACCTCGTGATCAGGCATGGACTGCGGGTCGAGCGCGGCGCCGACCTGCAGCCGGCCGCCTGGACCGCCGACAGCACCTCCCGATCCCACGAGGTCATCGAG
Source organism: Candidatus Polarisedimenticolia bacterium (assembly GCA_036001465.1). NCBI lineage: Bacteria > Pseudomonadati > Acidobacteriota > Candidatus Polarisedimenticolia > Candidatus Polarisedimenticolia bacterium. The sequence goes on along the minus strand of DASYUH010000060.1, from coordinate 2,601 downwards.
TATCTCGAGTCCCACGACGCCATCCTCGACGTCGCGAACCCGGCGTCCCCCCTGCGCTTCTGCGACGTCTTCCTGGTCGGCGGCATGCAGATCGACCGGGAGGGGAGCACGAACCTGATCGGGATCAAGGGGGAGGACGGCCGGATGAAGGTGCGCGGGCCCGGCTCGATCGGCACGACGTCGATCGGGACTCTGGCGCGGCACGTGATCCTGTTCTCCGGAGAGCACACGGCGCGCCGCTTCGTCGAGCGGGTGGACTACGTTTCGGTGCCGGGCTGGCGCCGCCGGGCGGCCGCCGGTCTCGAGGGGGGACCCTCTCTGTGCGTGACGCCGCTCGCGGTGTTCGCGTTCGAGGACGGCTCGATGCGTCTGCGATCCGTTCATCCGCACGCCTCCGAACAGGACGTGCGCCGGCGTACCGGCTTCCCCCTCCCGGCGGGCGCGGCGCCGAAGACACCGGCTCCCAGCGCGGCGGAACAAGCGGCGCTGGACATCGTCGATCCGTTCGACCGCCTGGCGGCGGTCGATCTCCGGCCCGACGGAGGGGAGCCGTGACGCTGGTCGCCACCCTCAGCGAGGCGGTCGGGACGGTGGGGGACGGCGCGCTCCTGACCTTCGGGGGGTTCCAGCTCAACCGCGCCCCGATGGCCCTGGTGTTCGAGCTCATCCGGCAGGGCCGGCGCGACCTGCGCGTCGTGTCCGTGCCGAATCCGCTGCCGCTGGATCTTCTGGTGGCGGCGGGGGCGGTCGCCGAGGCGGAGTTCGGCTTCATCGGCTTCCAGTGCGAAGACGGCTTCGTGGTCGCGCCGACGGTCAAGACCGCCATCGAGAAGGGGGCCCTCCTCTACAGGGAGCGGGACGTGTACGAGATCGTCCAGGGGCTGCGGGCGGCCGCCCTGGGGCTGCCGTTCCTGGCGGCGCCGGGGGGCGAGGGCTCCGACTACGCCCGGGTCAACCGCACGCCGGAGATCACCGATCCCGCAACCGGCGGCCGGATCCCGGTTTCCATGGCGATCCGCCCGGACGTGGCGCTTCTTCACGTCCAGCTGGCGGATCGGAAGGGGAACCTGCGGATCGACGATCCGTACGCCGACGAGCTCCTGGCGCGCGCGAGCCTCCGGGTGATCGCTTCCGCGGAGAAGATCGTCGAGCGGATCGACGAGCCGACGATCCCCGGCGCGTTCGTCGATCTCGTGGTGGAAGCACCCGGGGGGGCGTTTCCGACCAGCTGTCACCGCGCCTATCGCTACGGCCTCGCGCATCTGCGCGAGTACGTGGCCGCAGCGTCGGCAGGCCGGCCGGGGGACTACCTGCGCACCTACGTCGCCGGAACGCGCGATCACGCCGCCTTCCTGTCGGCCGTCGAGAGTCCGGGAGGATGGGACGGGCCCGCGCTCCAGGCGCCGGGCGGGGTGTCCACATCACCATCCGCTCGCCCGCCGACCGGGACCGCGTGGGACGCCGCACGGCCGGCCGATCGTCTGGTCGTCGAGATGGCGCGCCTCATCAAGGACGGGGACGTCGTGGCCACCGGCGTGGCGTCCGCTCTGCCGATGCTGGCCGTCGCCCTGGCGCGCGCCACCCACGCCCGCGGCCTGACCTACTTCAATTGCGTGGGGGCGGTTGATCCCGACATCCGGTCCGCCTCGCCGACGTCCGTCGACCCGCGGCTCCTCGAGCGCTGCGAAGGTCGGGTGTCCCTGCCGGGACTCTTCGACCTGGCCCACCGGGGGGGCATCGACCTGATGTTCTTCGGGGTGGCCCAGGTGGATGCCCTGGGCCGCACGAACCTGACCTGCATCGGCGAATACGACCGGCCCCGGGTGAAGCTGCCCGGGCCGGCGGGATCGTCGTCGATGCGCTCGCACGTCCCGAAGATCGTGATCACGGTGCCGCGGCACTCGCAGCGCGCGCTCGTCGAGTCCGTCGATTTCGCCACGACCGCGGCGGCCCCGGCGAACCGCGACACGAGCGTCGTCACCGACCTCGGGCTTTTCAGGCTGCAATCGGGCCGGCTCGCCCTGGTCTCAAGGCGCGATGGCGTGCGGCCGGACGAGGTGCGCGCGCAGACCGGATTCGCGTTCGCGGGTGACGGGGACGCGGCGCCGGGGCCGACCGAGAACGAGTTGAACGCCCTGGCCCTGCTGGATCCCGCCGGGATCCGGCACGCCATGGTGTGACGGGCGCCGAAAGGCGCGGCTCGACGGACAGGGGAGGAGTGCGATGGGAGAGCGGATGATGCGGGCGGTCGTGATGCGGGAGTTCGGCGGGCCGGATGCGCTGCGCCTCGAAGAAGTCCCCGCCCCGGAACCGGGCTCGCTTCGCGAGCGCGAGGTCCTGATCCGGGTGAAGGCGGTCGGGGTGTGCTACCACGACATCATCAACCGTCTCGGCAACCTGCCGCGCACCAAGCTCCCGTCGATCCTGGGGCACGAAATCGCCGGGGAGATCGTCGCGGTTGGGACCGGCGTGCCGGCGCTCCGCCCGGGCCACCGGGTCGCCACCATCCAGCGGGTCCACTGCGGACGCTGCGACCTGTGCAAGCGCGGCCGCTCGACCCTGTGCAAGGAAGGGGTCTTCTTCGGAGAGGAGATTCCCGGC